>NZ_JBANRK010000020.1:0-56284 GCF_037860795.1 Sphingobium mellinum
CCCCTGCTGTCATCAATGGTGTCTTTTCTATCGGGGACAGATAGTGTCTTCTCTATCCGGCAGGAACATTCGGTGTAGGGGGTGGATTCTAAATCGAAGTGCGAAATCCCAGGATTTATAGGGGTTTGATCCCCTTTCCCGGAAGGCACAGGATGAACATTCCGCGGCTATGAACGATTGCTCGCGGAACAGCCTCATCTGCGGGAGAAAATCTTTCTGCTGCAAATCTCTCCCCCACACGCAGCGAGGTGCTGAGCTATCAGGACATTCGCCACAATCTCGAAACGCTTTCAGGGCATATCAACCGCGCCTATGCCAGTCCGCATTGGGTGCCCATACGCTATGTGAACCAGGGATATAGCAGGGCAGAGCTTGCCGGCATGTACCGGGCGGCGCGCATCGGCCTGGTGACGCCCCTGCGTGACGGAATGAACATCGTCGCCAAGGAATATGTGGCCGCCCAAGATCCCGATGAGCCCGGCGTCCTCATCCTGTCGATCTTCGCGGGAGCCGCCGCGCAGATCACCGGAGCGCTGCTGGTGAACCCGTACAGCAGCGAGGATATTTCCGATGCGATCACCAGGGCGCTGGAGATGCCCAGGGACGAACGCGTGAGGCGCTGGAAACAAATGATCTCAGACATCGAAACGCAGGACATTGCTTGGTGGCGCAAAAGCTTCGTTGGCCATTTGACCGGCGCAACAGCCGCCTGACACGCTTGATCATGCAGATACAGCCGGTCGA
The DNA here is from genome assembly GCF_037860795.1 of Sphingobium mellinum. Lineage (NCBI taxonomy): Bacteria > Pseudomonadati > Pseudomonadota > Alphaproteobacteria > Sphingomonadales > Sphingobiaceae > Sphingobium > Sphingobium mellinum. The sequence continues at coordinate 745 of NZ_JBANRK010000020.1, forward strand.
ATGATTTGCGTTTCCTACCACGGGGCGAATAAGTTGCGACGTCCGTTTGTTCGCGGGGCCGTTGAGCAGACATGATGAATATCCATCAGACGATGTGCCGAACCATCACATCATTGTTGCTCTTCATGTCATTGGCGTCGCCTCAAGGTTTGTGCGCCAGACAACGATTTGGCGGACATAATGGGAACAATGGCTATGCCACACGTTTGAGGCGCGCCATGGGATCATTGAGGGTGCGGAATTCTCCGGGGGCGAGCGGTTTTGCCCGGTGCCAGAGATAGTCTCCGGTCAAGCTGATATGCGCCCAGCCCATTGGGGAAAGGTGGGCAAGGAGTGCGTCATCGAAAGGGGCGCCGGATGCTGTGAGGTGCTGGGCGGCCCTGTCCAGATAGGGGTTCTCGTGACGGCGGTGCAAAAAGTGCCGCTAAGCAACCCATTGGAATTGCTTCTATAATAGCGCGCCGCTCGCGGTAAGTGATTGATATCCCTCATTCTGGAGGTTTTTCATATTACGCTCCTGATCCCGGCAGCCGGCGGTTTCCCGCCCAGGAGCCGATCCCGGTGTGGCGAAACGTCAATGGTGATGACGCCTTTGGTGTTGATATGCTCGTGCGCATTGGGGGCGATGTGCATGATGTGATGATCCGGAAAGGCGTTCGGCATTCGCGCTCGAACCTCACCGATCCGGATCGCGTTCCACGTCATGACAAGGTTGGTAAGCAGTGTCAGGCCTGATGATATCGCGGCCATTTGCTCGGGCGTGCGGCCATGCCGTGCGCCGATCGGCCCGGAATAGATCGCGCGCTGCAGGGTGTGGACCGACTCGCCTTGGCTGAGCAACGCGTCATTCATCCCACGGAACGCCGGATCGCCAAGATAAGTGCCCAGGAAGCGGGTCAGTAACAGCCTGCCGAAGGCATCGCCTGCCTGAAACGCCTCATCGCCCCGCGCAGCGCTGCCAAAGCGGTCCAGAACGTAGGTCGCCGAACACCAGCCACTCTTGGTCGATGCCGCAATCCGCAGAAGCGGGTCCCATCCCCGGGTGATCGCGCTGGTTGAGACGGTCTCGCTCACAATTGGCCGCAGGCTGGCAGGTACATCGAGGCCACGCGGAAGATAGAGCTTGCGCTTGTTCATCCCGGCAAGCCTCGGGGCGAGATCAAATCCCACCAGATTGGCCAGCGCCATGCCGAAATGTGTGTGGCCATGCGTATCCACTGCGACACGGTGGAGGTCGACGGCTTCGTGGCGAAGAGCCCCCTCGATAGCGGCCCCGGCTTGCCGCCGGTTCAGAACGACGGCTTGGTCATGCAGGATCACCCATTGGTCGAGCACATGGGTGTAGGTTCCGACTGCCGGCGTGCGGCGCCGCGGATCATGGCGGGCTGTCCAGAGACGGCGTGTTGCATCAAGGCTCATCATGTCGGCCGATGCCTGAATCCCACCTCCCCACAGCTTGGTGACCGGAAGCGTCCTGAAATGATCAAGCACCAGGCGGTTGGCCCACGGCAATCGACCATTTGCCTCGATGCGGCGCATCATCTCGCCGACTGCGTCGGCTTCAATATTGAGCGTCATGCGCGCCATGTCGGCGGCAGTCAGATCAGAACCCAAGGCGATCAGGGCCGCGTAGAGGATTATGAGCTCATGCTCGCTTCGGGGCGTCCTGCCCAACAGGGCCCAGGAAAAATGCGTGGTGGCATCTATTGCGATCAGCAAGTCCGGTAATTGGATCTTTCCGACGCCGGCGAACAGTTCGCGACGAATGGCCTTGAGCCTTTCGTCTTCGGGAGCCGCCTTGAGTTTTGGAACGACCAATCGGTCGTTTTCGATCCGGATATCGCCCCTCGACACCGCCGCATCGATGGCTTTCAGGGCCGTCGAGAGTTCATCCTTGATCCAGCGAATGGTCGTTTCCGGCGTGGCTGACACGGCGAGGTTTCGCACGAACCGTGCTCGTTCCTTTTTCCATTGCGCCTTTGGGATCAGGCGGTCCTCAGGCGCACGATGTGCCAAACTGTGGTCGACGCTGGCCTGCCCATTGCGCAGCGAGCGTTTGAGCAGCATGAGCGTCGCCGCCCTATAGCCGCCAAAGGCGGCCTCGCGGTCGGGTTGATCGATGAGGAACGCCCACGTCCGGCCGAATGGATTGGGGGTGCCTTCCGGCAATCGCCCCATTTCCGAAGCCGCCACCCGGTCCAGTGTCGTCAATGCCTGCGCAAGCGGATGCGTCGACGGTAGGTCCAGGCTGATCGACGAAGCCGCGCGCAACAACTCGCTCGCACCTCTGCCTGCTGTCGCCAGTTCCCGCCGGACTCTGCCAACCTTCGTGGATGGACCGTGCGCGCCGGCCGGCAGGAACGGCGCCAACATGGTGCGCATCTGGTCGCGCACGACGGAAGCGGAGATGTTCTCGTCATCCACAAGGCTTGCCAATTGCAAGACCAAGGCTTGATGTCGTCGCAGTTCGTCCTCGACCGCCACCTCGGCGCGGGTTCTGGCCTGACGCCAGAGATCGGCGATCCGGTAGTCGATCATCCCCAGACCGTCATCCGTCAGACGCAGCAGTTGCAGACGTAGAAAGCAGGCTATTTCAACGGTCTTGCGCTCACCACGCATCCGCTTGAGCGTCGCAGGTTTGCGGTAAAGCATTGATCTCGCCTGTGCCTTCAACGTTCCGGCCGCTAAGCCAAGATGGAGCCTATCGGCCCCAACTTTCTTCAGAAAATCGATCTTCGCGATATGGTCGGCGAGGCCTTTGGTTTTACGGGACGCGGGACTGTCTCGAAGCCATTCCAACCGCGTCTTGCCGTTCGGCATCGTCTCCAACAGCTCAAGCGGCCAGGCCTTCGTCTGTTCTATCCCCACTGCGGCTACCGCGCCGGCCAACAGACCGCCATCGTAATGGCGCCGGGCGCCTGATGCAGAACTCCTCAGCCGTCGCGTTGGCAACTGGACATAGTGGTGATCACGGAGCTATGCGCGCGCGGCTTGTTCCAACTCGTCCACGAGGAATTTGTCGCCGGCCTCGCGCCGCAGAAAGCCATTCAGCGCGCGTTCCCCGTGCTCGGTGAGGTCGCGCAAACCCAGTGCCTGTTTCGCCGCGACCTGGTGCTCGAACAGCGTGCGGTGGCGGCGGTAAAGCGCGCGGATTGAGGCAAGCCGGGGCGGTGCAATCCCAAGCTCGGCACCGAGATGAGCCAGCACTTGCGGCGGGATCATCTCCACGGAATTGAGTGGCGCTCCCGTGAGGCGCAGAAAACCAATCTGCAGCGCCACGCCCAACCGGTTTAACGGTCGCCGGCGGCGGTGGACGGCTCGCCGATCATCCTCGGAAAGCGAGAAAAAGTGCGCGACTTCGGGTTCGGCTAAATTCTCCGGAAACCGTTCCCAGCCAAGATATTGTCGAAACGGCGCATCCACGACTCGGCCCTCCCCGGAAAGAGCCTACACTCCACTGGCTGAAGGTCGAAAAACCTCACTGCCAAACGATATCAAAGGGTTACAATTTTCTTGCATATTTTATCGCTATATTTCAATAACTTGCTTAGCGGCACTTTTTGCACCGCCGTCACGAGGACCCCGACAGAGGCGTTGGCGGAAGAATTGAAAGGCAAGCTGCGGGTAAACGCTGTATTGCCCTCGATCATCGATACGCCAACCAACCGCGCGGACATGGGTGATGCCGATGCGGACAAATGGGTCAAGCCGCAGGAACTGGCGCAGGTCATTGCCTTTCTTCTTTCCGAGCAGGCATCCGGCATCACCGGCGCAGCCATTCCCGTGACGGGCAGGGTTTAGAAATAATCCCCCTACCCCACGGCCAGCTATTATCGATCGCCCGCGCCGCGTACGACGCTTGCCCTGACAACCCCGCGCCTGCGAATCTGGAGTCTGGATAGCGGCCAGCGGATTTACAAACCTATCAGGCGCAAGCCGCTTTGGCGGCGGGCAGTACCTCGTTGGCCAACAGCCGGTATGACGTCTCAATTTCAGGGTCTTTGGAAAGGGGCAGGAATAGCGTCAGACGGTCAACACCAAGCTTCGATAGGTGGCAGATGCGCCTGATACAATGTTCCACCGTTCCGACGATGCCGAACTGATCGATGAATTCGTCATCAAGAACATCAATTTGAGCCCCGCCTTTGCCATGGGTATTCATATTATATACCTGAGCCAGTTTCAGCATGATTTCCACCTGGCGTTCCGTAGCCGGCCCTATCACGCGTTTGTTCATCACGGAAAACCGGGCCATGGTAGCAACTGTCGCGGCGGCAAGCCGGCGCGCGACCGCCACGTCAGGATGCGGGACGACGCAGACATAGGCTCCGATTTTCAGCGCGTCAGCGCTGCGGCCATGGGCAGCAGCTGCCTTTCTGGCGATGTCGACCCCCCAGCCGATCCGGTTCGGCTCGGCCGCAAGGCCCAAGATCACAGCATCCGCGGCGCGCGCAGCCGCCTCTATCGCCTTGGGCCCCGTTGCGAACGCTTCAAGCGGCACCTTTGGCATATCGAAGTCGGCCAGCCATTTAATCCTGCTGCCGGCGGGGCCGGTGCCAATGGCGAGATTGTCGAAGCCACCCCGCGCCCCGGGAACCAGAGAACTGGCCACCTCCATCGGAACATCTTCGTCGCGAAGATATTGCTGCAGAATTGCAAGATGTTCTTCGAACCGCCCAATCGGCATCGGCGATGCACCGACATAGGCCAGAGCGGAATCGCCGCGTCCCACCCCAAGCACCGAACGGCCTCCCGAAATCAGCTGCAACGATGATGCCGCCGATGCGGTAACCGAGGGATGGCGCGTGATGGAATTCGTCACGCCCGTCGCCAGCTTCACCCGAGCGGTCGCTTGCGCGCAAAGCGCAAGATACATCCACACATCCGGGAACATGCACTGGGAATCGACCATGGCCACGCCATCCCAGCCGGCAGCCTCCAGCCTGGCAGCTTCCCGCGCTCCCGCGCGGGGATCCTTGGCTGTAAGATTTGTCCAGAATTCAATCGGCTTGGCCATCATGTTCCTCTTTGGCATTGCTACGCGCAAATCCTCGGGAATATCGGTTGATCCACCGATACTCCCGAGGACCCGGTGACAATAACGCATCCACGTAGCCTAGCCATGCGGCAGATGGTCTGCCTAATGGCTGCAACGCTCAGAACTTGTAGGTAAACTGAAGAATCACCTCCCTGGGGCGGTTTGCGAACGCCCCGACGTCAGCGCGCGTTCCCGTTGCGAAACCTGAAGTAGTCCCAGTAAACGCCGTGTCGAAAGCGAGCGTCGGACGAAGTTTATCCGTTATATTACGTCCGATTACGGCAAGTTCCCATTTGTCGTCGGTATCCATTACCCGGGCCTGAAGATCAAAGAATTGAACAGCCTTTGATACCGATTCGGGGGAGAGGTCGCCCGCAGTATAGTAGGCGCTCTCAAACCTCATTCCGCCGCCAATTCCGGCCTTGAATGCACTGCTCAGCGGGAATTCATAGTTCGCATTCAAGTTACCCGACCAGGTCGGCGCAAAGGAAAGCGGCCGGCCGGCCAGGTCCTGCGAGGTGAACCGCCCCGAAATAGGAACGAGGTTGCATCCCTGAGAGATCGTCTGGCCGCCGTAGCAGGTCGCAACATATTTTGTGTACCTGGCCCGATTGTAAGAAAGCGCACCCGTAATGCTCAGGCCTTCAATATTGCCGGGATGGAAGGTGAAATCAGCCTCAATGCCGCGCACCCTGGCGGCTGCGGCGTTTTGCGTCGCGATCGTCCCGGTGGTCGGATTGACAGAGGACACCTGAAGATCGCTCACATCATAATTGTAAGCCGCCACGTTGATCCGCAGCGATCGGTCAAGCAGCCTGAGCTTCATGCCGACTTCGCCGCCTTCAGTAGATTCAGGCCGAAACGAGTTGGTTGTCGGCGTTGTGGTGATGGCGACCGTCGGTGTTGCAAATCCACCGGACTTGAAACCCTGCCTGTATGATCCGAACAAGGTGATGTCCTGGGTAGGCCTGTAATTCAGGCTGATCTCAGGCGACCAGTCGTTCGACTCGATCTCGCTCGGCGTGAACAGGAAGGTTTTGTCTATCCCCGTCAACTTGGAAGTAATTCTCTCATGCTTACGCTCGTTTGTATAACGCACACCTCCGGACAGTTCGAGATTTTCGAAAATTTTGTAGGCGATCTGCAGGAATCCGGACTTTGTGGTGCCCTTGAGCGAATACCAGTTGTTGTCGAAGCGCCCGATGGCCGCACCCGGCGCACCCGGCCCGCGATAGGCGCTAGGCCGATAGTCCAGATCCGCGTCCTGAAAGTAGGCGCCGAGCGTAAAGTTCAATGGTCCGTCAAAGCTGCTCGCCAACCGCAGTTCCTGAGACAGGTCACGACGATTGATCGGCAGATGCAGGACGACATTGGAGACAGGACCCGAATTCAGGTTAAGGCCGCTATATTTACTCTTATAATATCCGGTAATAGAACTCAGAGTCAGATGGTCAGATATCCCATATTCGATATTGAGACTGCCAAGATACTGCCGGGTTTTGTCATAATCCCCTCCCTTGAATACCGGATCGATGGCGGCAACGGTGGGCGAGACGCTGCCCAATGGATTCGTTATGCGATTCAACGAGCAGTCGAAAAGATTCTGCCCCGGGAGGAATTCCGGTCCGGCCATGCCGCCTGTCGGACAGGATATCCTTTGAAATTCATTGAAGGACGACGTGCCCGACACGTTCGCGACCGACATCTTTAACACCGCGGAAAAGTTGTCGACAGGATTGAAGGCAATGGTAGCGCGACCGCCCCATTCTTCACGGTTAGGCGAGCGCCTCGACGGAGGGCCAAACACGACACCGGGAGCATAATTGGTCGGAAGAGGATTACGGAAATACCCTTCCATATGATCATAATAGCCGGCAATTCGTACACCAAGACTATCTGTTACAGGACCGCCAATAGCCGCTTCCGTCCTTATTTCGTCAGCAGTAAGTTCGTAGAACGTCCGAATATAGCCACTCAGTTTTGGGCCTGGGCTTTCCGAAACGAAGGAAATGACGCCCGCAGGACTGTTCTTTCCGAAGAACAGTGCCTGTGGTCCCTTCAGAACCTCGACGCGAGCAAGATCGAACTGGCCTATGCGAAGGCCGATGGCATTTGAAACCTGCACGCCATCAATATTGATTGCGACAGCCTGATCCGAAGAATTGGTGATACCGCTGCTGATACCCCGGAGAGCCAATACGCCGCCGGTAACCGACGGACCCTGGCTGATTTCCAGTTGAGGAACGAGCTGGCTGATCTTGTAGACGTCGACGGCCCCCTGACTTGCAAGCGTATCTCCGCCAATTGCGGTCACCATGACGGGTACCGCCATGTCGGACTCTGCCTTGCGACGTGCCGTCACAATGATATCTTGCAGATCGTTGCGCGTTTCGGCGCCAGCTGGCGCCGCCGGCTGATCGGCCGCTAAGACAACAGGGCCAGTACCGCCGGTGCAAAATGCTGCAACTCCGACGAGTAGTTTCCACTTATTCATTTCCCCTCCTCCTCTTAATTCAGGGATTATTATTTTCTTGGACGATATCGATCGAAAGCTGTCGCCGATATTTATAATCGCTAATAATAAAGGAACAGGATGATGATCCTGCACAAGCCAATGCACCTTGACAATTGAAAATTGCCACCCACGCGTCGGCATTACATTTGCGATTGAATGCGATCGTCTGCGCATGTTTCTTGCGACGAATCTGCGACAATGCCCATTTTTGTTAGCGCTGGCAAATCTGTGTAGTGGAGTTCTTTTGATACGTAAGGGGCGTATTCCAGAATTTGGAACGACCTGTTTCATTCGCGGTCAAGTCGTCACGGCATCTTTTCAATTCGTACAGCTATTCCGTTGAGCGTCGACATGCCGGCGAGCGGCTCAACGTCGTCCATACCCTTCCCTGCCAGTATATTGGAGTTCACGCCGCCGGCGCCGTTCGCACGCTTCCAGCCGCCCTGATGACCCCAGCCATGCGGCAAGGCGATATTGCCTGGCTTCATATGCGGCGAATATTTCGTGAGGACTTCAACCTTTCCGGCGGGCGACAAAATTCGCACCATCTCGCCATCCCCGATGCCGAGTGCCTTTGCGTCCTTGGGGTTGACATGCGCATAATGTCGGCGGCGATCGCTCATCAGCGAGGGAACATTGTGCAGCCAGGTATTTTGCGACAACAGCTCGCGCATGCCGATCAATCGCATCGGCCATGCAGGATCATGGCGCCAGGCCTTCAGTCTTTCGATTTCGCTCACCAGTTCGGGCAAGGCAAGATTGATGCGGCGATCTTTCGGAAGCAGTCCGGTCGGCAAGTCCGCGCGCAGGGATTGTCCGTGCGGCTTGCGGTTCAATAGCCGACGCACCGACAATCCGCCGCGCCGCTTTCCATATCCGTCGCCTATCTGGCTTGTGCGCAGCAGGAAATCCACGAGCAGCATCGGCGTTGCCGCAATGCCGACCTTTGCAAGTCGCCGCAGCCATGGGCTTGCATAAGCTCCGCCAAGGCCAAGGCGTCGGCACAGATCGTTCATGATGCGCCATTCCTCCCTTGCCGTACCTTGCGGCTTCACCACCGATCGCGTCGCCCACAAGCTCGGGCGAAGCTGGGAGAACAGATATTTCGTCGCGATGTCCGGCCGCTCGTACATGCTTGTTACGGGCAGGATGTAATGAGCGTGGCGATTGGTCTCATTCACATAGAGATCGAGCGAAAAGCACAGGTCCAGCTGCTGAAGGGCGTCGACATACTCCTCCCCTGCCGCCCCGCTTGAATGGACGGGATTGCCGCCGACGATCATCAGCGCTCGAACCTGTCCGTCGCCGGGCTGCCTGATGTCGTTGATCAGGGCGCGGGACGGGTACCAGCCAGCTACGTTCGGGAGCCCGTCTGCCCGACTGCGGCTCGGCACCGGGACCGGATCGCCTGTGACCAGCCGACTGCTACGGACAGGCAGTGACGGCAGCGCCATGCCGCCGGCCACATCTATATTGCCGGTCACCAGAAGGAGCAGATTCTGGAGCAGGTTGTTCAGCGTGCCGAACCTCTGCGTGCAGGTGCCGGTACGGCCGTAGAGCACTGCTGCGGGCGCAGCCGCGAAGTCCCGCGCCAATGCCGCGATGGTCGCGGAATCGACCCCGCAATGTTCCGATGCCACGGCCGGCGTCACGTCGTTCACCAATCTGGCGAGTTGGTCAAAGCCGCTCGTATATTGCGCGATGAAATCGTGGGCGACAGCATCATTGCGGATGATTTCATTCAGCATCGCCAGCAGCAACCATGCGTCGGTACCCGCGTTCAGCGCCATATGATCGAACGCCTGAGCCGTTTCGGTGCGCCGCGGATCGATGACAACGATCCGACCTCCTCTTTCGACGATCGAGCGCAGGCTTTCGCGTATCAACGGTTCGCTGCACAGGGAGCCGTGCGATATGAAAGGGTTGGCGCCGATCACGATCGCGAAACTGGTGCGCCAAAGATCGGGCTTGGGCACGGTCCAGACGGACCCATAGAGCAATTCGCAGGCCTTGAGGCAGGAAGCGGCGTCTTCGGCGTTCGCGCTGTAGCTCCACCTGACGCCGAGCAGCTTCTGAAACTGGCTCAGCCACATCCAGGCGGAAAAGGAGTTTGTCGGCGGATTGCCAAGGAAAGTGGCAAAGGCTTCGGGCCCATGACGGCTCCGGACAGATTTGAGCTTCGTCGCGATTTCCCCCAGCGCCTCCGCCCAGGAAATTTCGACGAACTCGCCCGGCCCGCCGACGCGCTTCAATGGCTGGATTACCCGGTCAGGATCATAGGTCGCTTCGACCGCGCCTTGCGCCTTCTTGCAGAAATGTCCCCGCGAGAGGACATGGTCGGGATCGCCCTTCACAGAAATAAGGCGCCCGTTTTCAACTTTGGCGATCAATCCGCATGTCGCTTCACAGACACGGCAATAGGTGTAAACCTTTTCATTGCCTTGAGCGGTTGCGGACCCAACAGAGATCACCTTATCCTCTCCTTCTCCCGCCGATCTCTTTTCTTTGGCGGGGACATATTTCAGTCCATTCCGATTTCGCATGTGCAATCGGTTCGATGGCTCCGAACGGGTTCGCCTATTCCACCCTGACGTCGCGAAGCAGATCGCCTAGGGCAACACCATGATCGAGTCCGGAAACGCCGTTCAGGACCCTCCTGGCCGCGTCGGCACCGATCACGGGAACTGCCAGACTCAAGAACTTGGATTCGACCCTCTCCCCCTGACGGAAGAGGTCGCCCTCGACAACGCCGGTATCATGATCGGCCTCGTGCAGGGCGCCGGCGTTCGTCTGAATGATCACCCGCGCCGCACCGCCCGCAGGCATGTCCCCGTAAACCGACACCCGTTGCCGCATGGCCGCAAGCTCGGGATCGGAGGCGCTCTCGTCCGAAAAGGTCTCAAGGGCCGAACTGTCCCGACGGTAAAGGGCGAGCGCGGCCGCGTGCCTCAGACTGAACTTGGCTTCAAGGCCATTGACCGGATCGGGAATGTTACATGCCGTAAGGTGGCCGGGCGCAACATGAATATCCACTGCCGCCACGGCGTCCGCCGACAGATCGGCCTGATCTCGCAATCTGGCGATGCAGTCTATGGTCGAATGAGTCATGTAACAGGCTGCATGATATTTGAAGAGCGTCTTGACGATCTCAGTGCCCGGCGGAGGAATAACGGGCGACCGGGACGGCTCCAGGCTAAGAGTGGAGATGAAGCCTTGGTCAGCTTCCAGCACGCCGGGATTGGCCGTAAACCCTCGCGCGGCCAGTCGTGCCGCAAATACACCGTTGGCGGCAGCCTTCCCGGCATGCAATGGCTTGGCCATACTGCCGAACATCGCTTTCAGCCCCGCGCTCTGCGTTGCGGCCACGCCGATCGCGTGCACCATCCGCATCTCATCCAGTTCGAGCAATATGCCGGCCGCGACCGCCGCGCCGATGGCTCCGATCGTTCCCGTCGCGTGGAATCCCATGGCATAGTGGGACGGCGCCACCTGGGCGCTGACAATGCAGGCGATCTCATAACCGGCAATATAGGCGGTCAGCAAATCCCGGCCGCTCTTCCCCTCGGCCTCGGCCACGGCGAGAGCGGCCGGAAATATCGCCACCGTGGGATGGCCCTGCATGGTGCGGTTGACGTCATCGAAATCGAGCGCGTGCGACGCCACGCCATTGGCGAGGGCCGCATCCCTTGCCGACAGGCGGCAACGTCGGCCGATCACCGTGCAAGGGCCTTCGCCAACGGATTCGAGTTCGTCAGCCAATAGCCTGGCACAGTCTTCCCGGGCGCCGGGCAGGGCGACGGCTAACCAGTCCACAATGCATTGCTTGGCCACCGTCAGGACATCAGCCGGCATGGCGGCGTCGCGATAGCCGATCGCGGTTCGCGCCAATAGCCTTGTAAGACCCGCATTAGCAGGCCCAGCTTCATTGCCGCTGCTCATGTCGTCGGCCTCCTCCCCTCGAACAGGTTCGCTGGGGTTGCAGGCATATGTAGGAACTCGCGCAACGGCGTGAGTGGTGTCTCCGACACAGTCGCTCTCCATATGACATGGCTATTATCGTGTCCGCCATTGTAGGGATGCGCCTGGTCTGGTTGGCAAGCCCAATCGCCGCAGCCTGAATTTTGATTGCATGGGTAATGAGGTTGTTTGGACTGGAGCGGAACAGGCCATATGTGATTGTCGCCAAATACAGATGTAATGCCTCTGCAGGAGCCTTGCCGGGCCCAGTTCTACAGGAATATAGGCAAAATCAGTATTGAAAGCCAGATATCGGCCGGGACGACAAAGGTCATCCAGGGACGATACGCATGTTAAAAAAGTCTCCGTGGAAACGGGCGACGATAACTAAAAAGGGGAGACCATGAAGAACAAGCTAGCTTTAACATACGGCTCTATCGGCATGATAATGATGCTGCCGAGCCTTGCGCAGGCGCAGCAGGCTGGTGCCGGAGAGCCCGCGTCTCCCGTCGGCATTCCCGAAATCGTTGTTACAGCGCAGAAGCGCTCGGAAAATATTCAGAAGGTCCCCGCGACGATTACCGCGCTGGGTTCCGAAGCTCTGGAAACGCGGCAGATCAACGACACGGCGGCGTTGCAGTCCCAGGTGCCCGGCCTTGTGGTCGGCGAGACTTTCGGCGCCAGCCTCATTGCGCTGCGCGGGATCAGCACCGGCGTGACTTCAGGGGCGGAAGATCCTTCCGTTGCGACACATATCAACGGGGTTTATCAGCCGCGTTCGCGCACGATCGATTCAGCCTTGGTCGATCTCGAGCGAGTGGAAGTTCTTTCCGGTCCCCAGGGCACGCTCTACGGCCGCAACGCAACGGCCGGCGTCATCAACTATATCCTGAAGCGCCCGTCGAGCAGCTTCAAGGGAGAAGTGACGGGCAGCGTGGGCAACTATGACACGGTCGGCGTCAAGGGCCGCGTTTCCGGTCCACTTTCAGACAATGTCCGACTTCTTGTGTCCGGCGTGTTCGAAAACCGCGACAAGGGCTTCACGAAAAATCTTCAGCCGGGAGCGCCGCAGTCGCGCTTGCAGACAAATCGCGTTGCCGGCGGGCGGGCGGCCCTCGATGTCGATCTGCCGGGCGGTGCGGGGATCGAACTTGATGCCATTTACCTGGACAGCAAATACACGCCAACCACTTTGGCGTTTGGCCCGTCGCAGGAGTCGTTCATTCAGACCGCTCTGAACCCACAGTCGTTCGACCCGCGAGAGGTGTACAGCAACTACAATTCTCTGGATCGTACAAAATATCTGCAGCTGATCGGGACCATCAATGTTCCGCTGTCGGATGATGTCAGCCTGAAGTCGATCACTGGTTACCAGAAATTCCGCAATCACATGAGGCTTGATGGCGATGCCAGCGGCGCCCTTATCGTTCAAAGCGACATCAGGTTCCGCAGCGACACTTTCAGCCAGGAACTGAACCTTAACGCATCCCTTCTGGATGGCCGTCTGAAATCAATAGTCGGCCTGTTCTACTATGACGACAAGTTCAATCATCATGGCGATTCGCCCTTCGACCTGTCTTCACTTTTCCCCTCGCCGGCTTTCATTTTCTCGGTCGAAGGTCCCATCCACGGCGAATCCTATTCGGCATTCACCGACCACACATTTTCCGTAACGGACCGTCTGCGCTTGCAGGCCGGCATACGCTACAATCATGACAAGAAATCCGCCGCGACCAACATCCTGTTCAGCGGCACCGACGTATGCCCGGCGCCGCCCGCGTCAAAGTCATGGAACAGCTGGACGCCGCGCTTTGGCGCCCAGTATGATGTCACCAACAACTCCATGCTGTACGCGCAATATACCAAGGGATTCAAGGCGGGGGGCTTTGCGGCGTCCAGCTGCATGGACGATTTCGATCCTGAAAAGATCAGCGGCGTGGAAGTTGGCCTGAAGGCAAAATTCTTCGACAATCGCGTCAGGTTCAACATCGCGGGATACAGCTACCGGATCAGGGACCTGCAGGTACAGAAGGTCGTAGACGCCGGCACGCTGCTCATCGACAACGCGGCTCGCGCCAAGGTATATGGCGTGGAAGCATCGCTTAATGCCCAATTGGCAGAACATCTGCGCCTGGATGCATCAGGCATGATCCAGTCCGCAAAATATGCCGAGTTTTTCAATTGTAACGAGAAGCTGTTCATCGGCGCTTGCGGCGCCTTCGATCCGCGGTCGCAGACCGATCGCTTGTCGGACGCATCGGGCAACAGGCTCAATCGTGCGCCGCCCTATTCGGCCAATGTCGGGCTGGAATATGATGTGATGCTGAATGGCGGAAGCAAGATACTTCTGCGCGGCGAGTCTCTTTTCAGCGGACGGGTGGATTACAGCGAATTCCCGACGCCAGGATCGCAGCAGAAGCCGTACAGCGTTCAGAACGCCTTCATTTCCTACACCAGCCCCAACGACCGCTATGTCCTGCGGGGCTTTATCAAGAACATCGGCAACAAGGCTTACAAGAGCGGCTATTTGTTCTTTTCTGCTATCCGTCAGGATACCGGCCAATATGCGCCGCCGCGCACCTTTGGAGCCGAAGCAACAGTCAGGTTCTAGGCTTCTGCTCGAATACCCCTCCCGCAGCGTGTATGATCTTGCTCTGCGGGAGGGTTTTGAAGAAGCCCAGTATCTCCGAACAAGCAGGAGTAAGACGAGCGATGATCGGTTACGTTACCTTGGGCACCAACGACCTGCCGCGGGCGGTTGCGTTTTACGATAAGCTATGCGCCGAACTGGGCGCCTCGCGGTCGATCGAAATGGAAACCGGCGTGGTGTGGACGATCGATGGCGTCTGGCCGGGACTGACCATCACCAAGCCCTACAACAAGGAGCCCGCCACCGTCGGCAATGGCGTGATGGTGGGTTTCCAGGCCAAGGACCATGAACAGGTCCGGCGGATCTACGAGATCGCGCTGGCCAATGGCGGAACCGACGAGGGCCCTCCCGGACCGCGTATCGAAGGCTTTTACGCCGCATATTTCCGCGATCCGGATGGCAACAAGCTCAACGCTTTCGTGATGGGCTAACCTTCAGCAGAATGGCGGCGATCAGGATTGACGCCGCCCTTTGAAAACCGCGCGGCGCTTGGCCAGAAACGCCTCCACACCCTCCCGAAAATCCGGCTCGGTGACGCATTGGCCGATAGCCAGGACCTCGCGATGCATCTGATCTGCAAGCCCGAAGCCGCCGCTGCTATTGATCAAATTCTTGGTCCGCGCGGCGGCGGCGGGCGCAGTGGCCGCGAACGAGCGGACAAGTGTCGCCAAAGCGCCTTCCAGTTCGCCCACGGCATGAATTTCGTCGATGATGCCAAGCTCCCTCGCCTGGTTGGCGTCCAGTCTCGCGCCCGTGAACGCCAGTTGCCGTGCCTTCTTGGCCCCGACCACGCGCGGCAGATGATAGGTCAAGGACAGATCGAGCGGCAGTCCAACGCGGGTCTGGGCGAAAACCAATGTTGCATCCTCGGTCGCCAGCACGAAATCTGACGCAAGCAGGAAGCTCAGCCCGGCACCTGCGGCTGCTCCCTGGACGAGCGAAATGACGGGTATCGTCAACGCGTCAAGACTGAGGAAGCACGCCCCGTTCCCGCCAACACGCGTTTCAAAAAAGGCGCTGCGCTCCTGGTCGGAAAGCGACAGCGTCTCTGCATAGGCAGCAAGATCGCCGCCCGCGCTGAAATTGCCCCCCGCGCCCTGAAGGGCAAGATAGCGCACGTCGGGATCGTCCCGGATCGAGTCGAGGAAATGACGCATTTCCAGCAGCATTTCCGGGTTGAGGGCATTGCGCGCTTCCGGGCGGTTGAAGGTCACAAAAGCACCGCCATCGCGCTTTTCAAGTAAGATTTCGCTCATTGCCTCTTGCGAACCTCTCCATGAATTTTGTCCGTGATTGGATAGCGCTTATACTCGCCCAATGGCTGTAGGAGGCAATGTTGGGCGGCAATTCATTGCCGCGATATTCCTATTGTAATGCCTGATACGGAAGCATCGATCAGCCGTGAAAATTGCGCTCCGGCGCCTTATGCCCATAGCATTCCATTGCCGACCCTGCCTGTTCCGATCGAATGACTGAACAAGCTGTATGAAATGTGGGGAAATCTAGTGAGTAACTATAATCGTCCTGCCCGCCTGCGCCGAGTCCAGCTTTCCGTCCCGGGGAGCAGCGAGAAGATGCTGGCCAAGGCAGCCGCATCGAAAGCGGATCATGTGTTCTGCGACCTTGAAGACGCGGTCGCGCCTTCCGCGAAGATCGGTGCGCGGGACCTGATCGCCAACGCGCTGAACGAACTCGACTGGGGCCGCAAGACACGCTGTGTGCGCATCAACGATGTCACGACGCCCTGGTGCCATGACGATATCATCACTCTGGTCGAAAAGGCCGGGCACAATATCGACACGATCATGCTCACCAAGCCGCGCAATGCCGGGGACGTGCTCTTCCTGCACCATTTGCTGTGCCAGCTGGAGCAGAAGCTCAAGCTGGAGCGCAGCATCGGCATCGAGGTGCTGATCGAGGAGGTCGAAGCCCTGCAGAATGTCGAGGAAATCGCATCCTGCACCGACCGCATGGAATGCCTGATCTTCGGCATGGGCGACTATTCGGCGTCGCAGGGAATCGATACCCGAGCCATCGGCGAAGGCGGCGCCTATCCGGGCGACATTTTCCATTATGCACGGTTCCGCGTCACCATGGCTGCACGCGCCATCGGCATCGATGCGGTCGACGGTCCGTTCGGCAATTTCAGGAACGAGCAGGCCTATCGCGAGCAGGCGGCGCAGGCGCGGTCGCTGGGCATGATCGGCAAGTGGGCGATCCATCCCGCGCAGATCGACTGGGCGCTCGACGCCTTCACGCCCGCGCCCGAAGCCGTGGCCCACGCCCGCAGGCTGGAAGCCGCCTATCGCGAGGCCGAAGCGCAGGGCCTGGGCGCGGCGCAGGTCGATGGCGCGATGATCGACGCCGCCACCGTCCGGCTGGTCCGCAACACGCTGGTCAAGGCCGATCTGATCGGAATGTGAACGGCGCACGTCGCGCCCCAAAGGAGAGGCACATGGCGGAAGCCTATATCGTAAACGCATTCAGGACCGCGGGCGGGCGCCGCCGCGGCCGGCTGGCGGGCGTGCACCCCGCGCTGCTGGCGGCGGAAACGCTCAACGGGCTGGTCGATCGCACCGGGATCGATCCGTCCGTTATCGAAGACGTCATCATGGGCTGCGTCACCCAGGCGGGCGAGCAGGCGCTCAATATCGGGCGCCATGCCATACTGGAATCGCGCCTGCCGCTGAGCGTTCCGGCGGTGACGATCGACCGGCAGTGCGGTTCGTCCCAGCAGGCGCTTCAGTTCGCGGCGCAGGCGGTCATGTCCGGCACGCAGGACGTCGTCGTCGCCGCCGGGGTCGAAAGCATGACCCGTGTCCCGCTGGGCCTCAGCGTTCCGCCTGAAAGCGGCAACCCGCGTACGCCGGGCGTGCTGAGCAAGTTCGGCATCCCGCGGTTCAGCCAGTTCGAAGGCGCGGAGATGATCGCGACCAAATGGGGCTTCACCCGCGAACAGATGGATGCTTTCGGACTGGAAAGCCACCGGCGCGCGGTCGCGGCAACGGAGGCAGGCGCGTTCGACGACGAGATCATCCCGATCGAAATCACCCTGCCCGATGGCGCGACCGAGATGCACGTTCGCGACGAAGGCATTCGATATGATGCGACGATCGAATCGATGGCCGGCTTGCAACCGCTCGCACCCGACGGGGCCATCACGGCGGCCACTTCAAGCCAGATCTGCGACGGCGCCAGCGCCGCGCTCATTGTGTCCGAGCAGGCGCTCAAGGATCATGGCCTTGTGCCCTCCGCGCGGATCGTGAACCTGACCATCACCGGAGGCGATCCGGTCATCATGTTGGAAGAGCCCCTTTTCGCGACCGAAAAGGCCCTGAAACGAGCCGGCCTCAGTATCGATGACATCGACTTGTACGAGGTCAACGAAGCGTTCGCATCCGTGCCGATGGCATGGCTGCAACACCATGATGCGGATCCGACGCGCCTCAACGTGAATGGCGGCGCCATCGCCCTGGGCCATCCTTTGGGCGGGACCGGGACAAAGCTGATGGCGACGCTGATTCACGCCTTGCAGGCGCGCGGCAAGCGATATGGACTGCAGACCATGTGTGAGGGCGGCGGCATGGCCAATGTCACGATAGTGGAGCGGCTCTGATAGCACACCGCCCCTTCAATTCGAAAGCATTGGGGGGCGGTGGTTATTTGGGTGAGGATGATAGGAAAGCCGCTTCCACAAAGCAGCCAGCGGTCTGCCCGGTCATGCGTATGCGTTCAACTCCGACGCCTGGCGTATATCTTCATCCGCCGACAATGCCGTGGCGAATTTTTTCAACTCCTCAAGGATGAGGGCCTTCTTGCTCTTCATTCGGTCGATCTGGCCACCCACTGCCACCGCGATCGGTGATTGCCCGAGCAAAGGACGGATCGGCATGGCGATGACTGCGATACCATCCAGAACATTGCCGCATGTTTCCGCATAGCCGTTTCTCCGCACCTCTTCCATCTCGGCGATGATCTGGTGCGGGCTCATCTTGTGGCGCGGATCGACCTCTTCGTCATTGGCCCGATGCACCAGGCTTCGGACCATATCATCGGGCTTCAGACTGAGCAGCGCCTTTCCGACCGCCGAAGTCGCCAGCGGGCGCGCCATGCGGGCCTGGACGTCAAAACGCTGCGGCGTTTCGGCCTTGATGAAAAGGATATATTGAACATGGACGCCGTTCTGGATTCCGATGAACGTCGTCTCCTGAACCGCGTTGAAAAGATTATCCAGACGCCATTCGAGCTGGCGGTCCTGAACATAGGTCTGATGGATCCAGCTGCCGATCAGGGCAATCCTGATCGTTGGCGTGTATGTCCTGGCGTAGCGGTCCTGGTCCAGATACCCCAGGGCGACGAGATTCTGCACCAGCATGGTCACACTGGGCTGGGGCACGCCCAAAAACCGCGAGATTTCACCTACTGTCAACGGCCGTTGCTTCGCCGAAAACAGTTCGAACAGCGCCAGCGTCCGCTCCGCCGACTTTATGGAACGCAAAGCCATTGTCTTGCCTTGTCTCACGTCCGTTCAAGCCACCTCACCGATGAAGCAGCGTCGACCCGACGTCCGCCCCGATAAGCCAGCTTCCCGGCAGCACCTCTCTACCCATCTCTTACCAGCCATAGCGCCGTGCGCCATTGCAGGGCCATAACATATGTAATTACCTGCCTTTGCAAGCACTGATTGCATTTCTCGGCGGAGAGCGAAGCGACAGACCGTCCCAATATCGGATCAGTACGCCAAGGGCTGCCAAGCCTCTATCGGTCCTGGAAAGTAGGCGAACGCTTTTGCAGAAAGGCCGCGACAGCCTCTTCATGGTCATGGGTATGATGGGCGAGCGCCTGATAAGCAGCCGAAAGTTCCAGCAATGGCCCCAGCTTCATGTCCTGGCCTTCCCGCAACAGCCGCTTCGCCAGACGTGTGGCATGGCCGGGATTTGCCGCGATGGACTGCGCAACGGCCAATGCGCGGGGGAGCATTTCCTCTGGCGGCACCACTTCGCTGACAAGTCCATAGTCCAGCGCCTTCGCCGCATCGATCGTGTCGCCCGTCAGCGTCATCAAGGTCGCGCGCGCCATGCCGATAACACGGGGCAGCAACCATGCCCCTCCGTCGCCGGGAACGATCCCCAGCTTCACGAAACTTTCCGCAAACAGTGCCGATGATGACGCGATACGAACGTCGCACATGCAGGCAAGGTCAAGGCCCGCACCAATGGCCGGACCGTTGATGGCGGCGACGACAGGCACTTCCAACTCGTAAAGCGCCGCCGGAATGCGTTGGATGCCGGTGCGATAGGAATTGCGGAGCGTTTGCGGCGAGCCTTCAAACATCCCCTTCTTTTCATGCATATGTTTCACATTGCCGCCCGCGCAAAATGCAGAACCCGCGCCGGTCAGGACAATGGCGCGAACCGACGTGTCACGCGTCATCCGACCACAAAATTCGGCGATTTCGTCACTATGCGCCGTTTCGGTAATGGCGTTGCGGACCTCGGGCCTGTTCAGCGTGACGATGACGACGGGTCCGTCCTTCTGGACGAGCAGAAAGGGCGTGTCAGTCATGAGGCGTTCCTCTTCCATAGCTATGCCGCGCGGCGCGGGGTTCCAGTAGTGAAGCCGGGCTTTCGCACGATTGTCTAGTAGGTTGCATTCAAATCTTATAATATTGATTCTGCATTTATCGATAGGCATTTTATATCATGGATCTTCGCCAGCTGCGCTATTTCGTCGCCGTGGCCGAGACGCGCAATTTTCATCGCGCGGCCGAACGCCTGAACATCTCGCAGCCTCCGATTACAGTCGCCATTCGCAAGCTGGAGAGCGAATTGGGGGAAGCCCTTTTTGTGCGCGATCCGCGTGGGGTGACGCTGACGCCGGCGGGTCGTGCCGCGCTCCCCGCCGCACGCGAGGCAATTGCTGCGACAGAACAACTGCGCGACGTCGTCCGTGAGGGCGCATCGGGTTTGCGAGGCCGGCTCAGGCTGGGGATCATCGGCTCCGCAAACAGCGATCTGCTTCCGCGTGTCATACCTCCCTTCTGCAAGGCTTTCCCGGATGTCGAACTCGCCCTCGCCGAAATGAGCAGCGTGGAGATTGTCCAAGCGATTGCCGCCCAACAGATCGATATTGGCTTCATCCGGTTGCCCATGATCGACGCTGCTCCCGTCAGCGTCGAAGTCGTCGAGCATGACGAACTGGTAGTGGCGCTGCAAGCCACCGATCCGCTTGCTGCCCGCAAGCGCCTGACATTGGCGGAACTTGCCGATCGACCCTTCATCTTCTTCAATCCCGTCAGCGTCCTGAACGCAATCACCCATATCGCTTGCCAGCGGGCAGGTTTCGCCCCCCGCATCCAGCAACAGGCAACCCAGGTGCAGACCCTGCTGAGCCTGGTCGAGGCAGGTCTTGGCGTCGCCCTCATTCCTGGTCGTAGCGCCCGCTTCACCAGCGATCGCCTGCGCGTCCTCCGCCTGACCGAGCCGATCCCCATCGAACTCGGAATGGCTTTTCCGCGCGACTTGGGACCTTTGGCGCGCAACTTCGTCGCGTCCGTGCGCGAGATTTGTGATATCAATTCGATATCGCCTGTACGGGATTAAATATTTGAATGAAGCGGCCGTCCGCCTCATTCTCCGCGCTCTGATGACCGTGGGGATCACGGCGAAGCGCGTATCGCGCACATGATCGAGAGGAGAGCAGGGCAGCGTGTTCGACACATTTTGCATGGCATCCCTGCCCGAGGCTGACGAGGCCCTGCGTCCAGCGGTGCGCGACCTCATTGCACGCTGCACGGCAAGCATGCCACTCGATCGCCGTGCGCGATCCTGGCAAGGGTTCAGCGCGGAATTCAGCCGGATGTTGGGCGCCGAGGGGTTTCTGGGCCTGACCCTGCCCGAAAAATATGGAGGGCACGACCGGGGGCCTTTCTCGCGCTTCGTGGTGGTTGAGGAACTGCTTTGCGCCGGCGCCCCGGTGGCGGCCCACTGGATCGCGGATCGGCAGAGCGCGCCTCTCATCCTCCATTATGGAACCGAGGCGCAGCGGCAATTCTACGTCCCGCGCATCTGCCGAGGCGAAGCCTTGTTCTGCATCGGGATGAGCGAGCCGGGCGCTGGCTCTGACCTGGCGGGGGTGCGGACCCGTGCGGAACGAAGCGGCGACGGGTGGCTGCTGAACGGGCAGAAGATATGGACCACCAACGCCATGCACTCCGACTATATGATCGCGCTGGTGCGCACGTCGGGGACGCCGGCAGATCGGCACGCCGGCCTGTCACAGCTGATCGTCGATCTGAAAGCGCCGGGCGTAACCGTGCGTCCGATCGTCGACCTGACGGGTGACGCGCATTTTTCCGAAGTGTTCTTCGACAATGTCTCGCTGAGCGCGGATGCGTTGATTGGCAATGAGGGCGATGGGTGGAAGCAGGTCACCGCCGAACTCGCGTTCGAGCGGTCGGGGCCGGAGCGGATTTATTCCAGCGTCGTCCTGCTCGACGCCTGGGTGAGGCACCTCCAGACAGTCGGCCGCGATGACGCGTCGCGCCTGGTCGGTCGACTGACGGCCGAGCTTGCGATTCTTCGCGCAATGTCAATCGCCTGCACGGCAAGGCTCGCGGCAGGAGAAAGCCCGGTGCTGGAAGCCAGCATCGTCAAGGATCGCGGCACTGGTTTCGAGCAATTGCTACCCGTCGTCATCGGTGACGATCTGGCCGCGCACCCCGACGAAGCGGTAAGTGACGAGCTGTACCGCACATTGATCTATGTGACGCACATTGCCCCCAGCTTCAGCCTGCGCGGCGGCACGCGTGAAATCCTTCGCGGCATCATCGCCCGTGGCATGGGCCTGCGTTGAGAGGAAAATGACCATGGACATGATCGAGTTGCTCGAACCGTTCAAACGCCTTCTGGAAGATGCCGCACCACCCGCCGCCGTTCGCGCGATCGAAGCCGGCGGCGCCTACGACCAGATGTGGCAGGCCTTCTTGGATTCGGGCTTCCTGGACGCGCTTGTCGATGAGGAGCTTGGCGGCGCGGGACTTACGCTCGCCGACGTTGAGCCGTTGTTTCAGGCCATCGGCGCGCAACCGGTGCCCCTGCCCATAGCCGAAACGATGGTTGCACGGGCGTTACTTGCAACAGCAGGTGTCGACAGGCCCGACGGCCCCATCATATTGGTGACGGACCTGGTCCAGCCTGCGCTCTGCGCCGCCACGGCCACGCATGCGCTGGTCGACGATGGCGAACTCCTGCGCCTTGTTCCCCTGGACGCCTTGTCGCCCGCGCCCACAGGCGCATATCATTCGCTATCGATGCGTCTCACCGGCACGGCATCGGGAACGACCCTTCGTCGCCCCGTCAGCGGCCTGCGCGCGATCGCCGCTGTCGTGCGGGCCGCACTGATCGCCGGCGCGGCCGAGCGGCTGACGCATATCTCGACCCAGTTCGCGAATGAGCGCGTCCAGTTCGGCAAGCCTATCGGTCGACAGCAATCGCTGCAACATATGCTGGCGGTCATGGGTGAAGACATGATCGCCTGCCGCATCGCCGCGCAGATCGGCTTTTCGAAGGGGCTGGAAGTACCCATGGCGGTCGCGGCGGCGGCGAAGGCGACCGCATCTGCGGCAGCCCCACGGATCGCGGCAACCGCCCACGCGGTCCATGGCGCTATTGGCATCAGCGAAGAGTATGACCTCCAGCTGCTGACGCGCCGGCTGCATGAGTGGCGCCTGGCGGATGGGTCGGAAGGCTATTGGGAGAAATTGCTGGGTGCTGCGCGACTGGCCTCGCCTGATGCGACCGTCGACTGGGTGCGTGCTGAAATCTTCGCCTGAGCATCGCTTCATCTGTCCCGAGGCTGGCAGCGGAACACCGCCGCCAGCTTCCCGGCCCTCAACCACTCGAGGAATTTAGGGCGGTGCGAAAGCGCCGTGTCTTGCCGGGGATTGGCGATACCACCAACCCGGCAAGCCTTCCAAGCTCGGGATTATTCGGATGCCGCTGGTGCGATTTCGGCGATGAATTCGTCATCCGGACGTTGGCCGAAGCCTGACGTCAAACGGTTTGTCATATTGAACATCGAGGCCATCTCGACGATATAATATATTTTCCGGTCGCTAATTCCGGCGTCGCGCAATTTCTGCAGATCGGCCAGCTCCATTCTACCGGGCTGTTCTGTGAGTTTCACACAGAAATCCGCGATCGCGCGTTCCTGTTCGGAAAGCGACACCCCCCTGTAGTTGATGGCAATCCGCTTCGCCCGGCCATGGTCTCCGATATACTCGCCCAGCAGGTGCTGATGGATGATCAGGCATGTAACGCAATGGTTTATCGACGAAACGACAACCCCAATGAATTCTCGCTCGGCAAGGGTCAGTTCTCCATAGGAAGGGTCCCTGAATGCCGGCCCCATGAAGGCCGCCATCCGGTTGAACCCGGCGTCTTCATAAGAAGCCAGAATCCGTATCGAGTGCTTTTCGGGCACCGGGCTTTCCAGCCATTCCTGAGGGAGCTGATAGGCCGGATCACCAGGCAACCAGCAATAAGGATCGTTCGATCTGAAATCCGGCGTCAACGAGGATTTCGGGTCGGTCGATTTCTTGTCCAGTACCGGGCCGTCGCTATCTGGCATAGATTCCTCTCCCTTAATTCGCATTCTTCGCAACTGATTTACCGATGGGAAGGCCCCGGCCAGCGACGCGGCTGATCAGTCTTGGCGCTTCCTGAATGTGATCGGCAGCGCCTTCAGTCCATGGACCATCCCAGCCTCGGCATATTCGATCGGCCCCTTGCTGGTATCAATGTGCATATCCTCAAGCCGATCGATCAGCCTGTTCAGTCCGATCCTGATTTCCGATCGGGACAGATGAACGCCGACGCAGTAATGGATACCATGGCCGAAACCCAGGTGGTTGCGAACATTGGCGCGCTCCGGGTCGAATTCGTTGGCATGCATGTACTTCGTCTCATCGCGATTTCCCGACGCCAGACGCACATGTATGCAACTGCCCTTGGGAATAGCCGTTTCGCCGATGACCGTATCTTCCTTGGCCCAACGCGTAGCAGCGGCGATGGGGCTGTCGAAACGCATGACTTCTTCGATGAACTTGGGGATGAGATCACGATTCTCGGCGAGGCGCTGCAGCGTCTGGGGGTCCTTGATCGCTGCATAGAGTGTGTTGCCTAGACCATTGGTCGTGGTTTCGTTCCCTCCGGTGTTCAGGGTGGCGCACATCGATATGACTTCCTGCTCGCTCAGGCGATCGCCGTCGCGCGTCTCGCTGTGAATCATGTGGCTGAGCAGGCTGTCATCGGGCTCAGCCCGCAGCCTCTGGATATTCTCCTGAATGAACTTCGCGAATTCGATGAGCTTGAGATGGGCAGCGACCCGTCCTTCCTCATCCAGCAATCCGCCGGTCACCAACGCAATCGAGGCTGCGCCAGCGTCCTGCATCAACTGAATATGCGTCCGGGGCACGCCAAGCGTGTCGCAGAAGAAATATAAGGGAACCAGCAGCGCAAACTCACGATAGAGTTCGACGGAACCTTCACCATTCGCGCCGCGCTCAATGAAGCCGTCGATCAACCCGTCGACCACGGCCACCAGGGCATCGTCCATCCGCTTGATCGCTGAAGGCATGAAGCGTGGGTTGATGAGCTCGCGATATCGCAGGTGGAGATTGCCGTCCGTCATCGCCAGCACCGGCACGCGACGGGGAACGCCTGCATCGTCATAGAGCTTGTAATAGCGCTCGGTGTACGCAGCCATCGCCGTGGCCTGGTTGAGAGGAGGGGTGTTGGCGAAAACAGTCGTATTCTTGAGAACGGCTTCGCTGTCCGCGAATCTGGATACGACGAAGGCATTAAGCGCCTTCGAGAAAAATACTTCTTTTTCGTCACGGAGTTGCGAATAATAGTCGTATGGAGCCCTGAGCATCTCGGCGTCACCAAAACGATCCGGCAATTCCTTCGTGACCATATCAACTCTCCGCTTCAATTTTCAGACGTGTTGTCGCCGCTCTTCATCGCAGACTGGATGCCCGATTGGCTGGCGCGACCCGACGCCGGGACAGGAGGCGACGATAAAGGCGAATCTTTCAACGATCCAGCGCCACCGGCCAGCGCGGTAGCCTTAGCACGTATGTAATGTGAACCGATGGGCAGCGTCGGCTCCTCCCCCACCATGTCCGCGACCCGGGCCCAAAAAAAGCGCAACCGATCCTATCGCATCGGATCAGCGGGCCCGGGATAACTCAGCAGCACCAGTCTACCGGCATATCGGCCGGAACTCGCGGCCTTTTACCATCGTGCCTGGTCTTCGACCGACCACAAGTGGGTTTCGCTCAGGCGCCGCGCGGGCTCGGCCAAGATTCGATGCATCATGCTCATCGAACCTTGCTATTATGCCGTCTGCCCGCCTTCAACCGGCAGCACGGTGCCGGTAACAAAAGCGGACGCGTCGCTTGCGTAGAAATAGATCGCCTGGGCAATTTCCTCCGGCTTGCCAAGGCGGTGCATCGGAACACCGCCGATGATCTTCTCCCTGGATGCCGGATTCGCCTCGACAGCAGCCAGCAGCATCGGCGTTTCATGCGGTCCGGGGCAGATCGCGTTCACCCTGACATTTTGTGCTGCGAATTCGACCGCGGCACCACGCGTGAGGGCGACCAGACCGGCCTTTGAGCCGCCATAGACGACGAGCGAGGGATAGCCCTTCAGCGCGGCCGTGGATGCGACATTCACGATGGAGCCGCCGCCCCGCGCGATCATGTGCGGTATGGCGGCTTTCATGGTCATGAAAGGTCCACGGAAGTTGATGGCGACGAGCTTGTCGAAATTTTCGTCGCTGCAATCGACCAATGTCCCGCGATTGTCGCCGGGATAGCCGGCAATGTTGCAGAGGATATCCACTCCGCCGAACTTCGACACGGCGAGATCGACCATCGCGATCGCGTCAGCGCGGGCGCCGACATCGCTCACAATTCCTACCGCCCGCTCACCAAGTTCATCGGCGAGCTTGGTCACGCCTTCCGAAATGTCGGCCAGGACAAGAAATGCGCCGTTTGCATACATCAGCCGCGCGACCGCCGCGCCCATTCCAGAAGCGGCGCCCGTGATAATAGCGATCTTGCCTTCGACCTGCCCCGTCATGTTCATCCTCTCATTCGCTCATATCCGTACAGTAGCGGATATCGTGTCAGAACTTGCCCTTTCGAAACAGAGGGAGCAGAACGAGAGATGGCTGAATTGGGGCTTTATCATATGTGCAATGGTGCGTTTGACTGGTCGCTTCATTCGAACTGCCGGTCGGTCCACCACGGGAAGAAGGCCGGCATGTCCTCCGACACCTTGTCTGAAAAATGCGCCTTCCTCTTCTCGCGAAAGGCGGCAATCCCTTCTCCGGCATCTGCGGAGCGGCCCCGCTCCATCACGCCACGGCTGTCGATCTTGTGCGCTTCCATGGGATGATCCGCCGTCAACATCTTCCACATCATCTGGCGCGTCATGGCCAGGGATACAGGGGCCGAATCGTCGATGAAATCATGCGCCAGCTGGCGCGCCGCCGCCATCAGCTGGTCAGGTGCGTGGAGGGACCGAAGCAATCCCCGATCAAGCGCCTCAACGGCAGTAAAGACCCGCCCCGAATAGCACCATTCAAGCGCCGTCGAGATGCCGACGATGCGAGGAAGAAACCAGGAGGCGGCCGACTCCGGCACGATACCACGACGCGCGAAGACAAAGCCGAACCGCGCATCGTCAGCGGCGATCCGTACGTCCATCGGCAACAGGATACTGGCCCCAAATCCGACCGCCGCCCCGTTTACCGCCCCAATGATGGGCTTAAGGCTGTCGAAGGTGCGGAGCGCCACACGGCCGCCCATGTCCAGATAGACGCCGTTGACGACCGGCTTGGCATCCGCATCCTTACGCTGGCTGTAATCGAACAGCGCCCTGCCTTGGCCGATGTCTGCACCCGCGCAAAAGGCCCGGTCGCCAGCCCCGGTGACGATCACCGCCCTGACAGCGTCGTCCGCGTCGGTCTCATCGAACGCTGCGATGAGCTCGTTGGCCATTTCATTGGTCAGCGCGTTCATGCGCTCGGGGCGGTTGAGCGTGATGGTCGCAATCGCGTCTTCGACTTCATAGCGAAGCGTTTCAAAGACCTTCATCACTCATCCTCTCGCCTGTCCACTGCTTGCCTCGCCGAGAAGGAGCCGCCCTCAGGCGGCTCATCATCAGCAGCATTTCAGAACTTGAAGCGGACACCTGCGGTAAACGCCAGGCCGACCGTATCATAGACGTCGGTCAAAGTAGCCATATACAGGCCCGGGCTGGGTCCCGTTGCGATGAACGGGGGTTTGCGGTCGAACAGATTGTTTGCCGTGAAGAAGAGTTCGCTGTCACGATCTTCACCCAGCTTATAGGACAAGGTAAGGTCGGTGTAGAATACCGCCGGCAGATCAGGTTCGGCCCATATATTGATCGGCCCTCGCTTCATGCGCCCGATCATGCGTTCCTGCGCCGTCACGCTGAAACGATCGGTCGAATATGTCGCCTGTAGGCTGGCGCGAACCTTGGAAACCGAAGCTCCGACAGACGAGATGATGCCTTCCGTCCAGCCAGCGAGCTCGACAGGCGCCTGCAAAGCGCTGTCTTGAATGGTGTAGCGGTCGACATAGGTCACGAACAGGCGGGTGAAGAGATCGCCGCCAAAAAGCGGATGGCGGTAACTTGCCTCGATATCGAAGCCTCTCGTTTTGAGACCTGCCAGATTGGCGGGCGTGTTGATGATCGCGCGCGCTGCATTTGCATCCGAACGGTCACTATATGGCAAGGCAGGATTGCGGACGATCAGGGCACATAATGGGCTGGTGCCGCCACTTGCCTCACAGGTTCTGGCAGCGATGTCGGTATTGAGCGACTGGATCGCACCCTTCAGCTTGACGTCGTAATAGTCGACCGACAGCGTGAAGCCAGGTATCGCGCGGGGTTGAACCACAACGCCCAGACTCAACGTGTTGGCGACCTCAGGCTTCAGATCGGGGTTGCCGCGCGTAACCCGCGATACGACAATCTGCTTTTGCAGATGCGGGTCGAAGAAGGTCGCGTCGATCGCCGCGCCCCGATTGTAAAGGTCGAACAGGGTAGGCGCGCGGATATCGCGCGACCGCGTCGCCCGGAAACGCAGGCCGTCCAGAACTTCCCAGACGGCACCGCCCTTCCAGGTCGTGACCGTGCCGCTGGTCGAATAGTCGGTGACGCGCGCGGCGCCATTCAGCTCCAGGGATTTGGCGAAAGGCTGATCCTTGAAAATCGGAACCGCGATTTCTCCATAGGCTTCCTTCACATTGTAGGAACCATGCGCCGTGGCGAAATTGTTGAGCAGGAAGCGAGCGGCATTGGTCGGCAGGTTCCGAAGGCCCGTCGGGTCGGCAAGAATCAGGGGATCGGAATTGCTCGTCATGTCCAGGCTGGACTTGCGATATTCCGCACCGACCGCCACCGACACGGCTCCTGCGGGTAGGTTGAACAGATCGCCGGTGATGTTGGCCGCGACATTGTCCAGCTTCGTCACTGCGGCATATTGGGACACGTCGCGTATATAGGCCAGCGCGTCCGCCGACGGAGCGCCCTGACCGAAGAGATTGAGCGGGACGCAGCCAGCGAACCTTGCCCGCACCGCCGGATCAGGATCCAGCGTGGGCCGGCAGACGATCTGGCCGGACGGGCTGAGCACCGCATCGGTCGCGGCAGCGAACCTGTCCTGCCGTATATCCTTGTTCTTGCTGCGATATTTTGACCATGAATGCTGGTATGTCAGATCCCAGTGGAACCCGCCCAGTCCACCCTTCAATCCAAGGGCGGCGTTATAATAATTCGAATCGTCATGCGTACCGTTATTGGCGGTTTCAAGGATCATGCGGCTCATTTTGAACGAGGACTGGCCTGCACCAACAAGGGCAGATGCCATCGCCGGCGGGAGGAAGGGATTTTCGGTGAAATAGGTCCTGTTGAGCGGATAAAGTGTCTGACCCTGGCCAACCCGGCCGTCGCCGTCGGCATAACGTTGCTTTGTATTGGCCCCGTTCACCTGGATAAACGCCGTGATGTCATCACTGGCTTCGAAATTGACTCGCAAAAACGCCGTGTTTGTGGTGGCCGGAACTGCCTGCCATTGGCCGTCCCACTTGTGGTAGTCGCCGCCCACAAACAGACCGGGGCTTCCGGTCCTGGTTCCGACGTCGATCGGGCGATACACGCCCGGCGTCGTGAACACATAGTTGGCGAAAGGACCGCTGAGAATATTGCCGCCCGCCGTCGCCAGGGCGAAGCGGATGTTACGGCCGTCAACCAGCGGATTGGGCGCGAGGCCCGGAGTGCCGCCACCCGGAACACTGCCGACCGCAATATTATAGTTGCCGTATGGCGGGCGGTCCTGGAATTTGAAGCCGCCGGTCTGATAACGCTCGACCGAGGCCACGATATTGATCCGGTCGCCGATCTGCGCGCCATAGGCGAGCGCCACGCGATAATTTTCATTGTCGCCGCGCGAGGCGATTGACCCCTGAACGACGCCCTTGAGACCTTTGAACTTGTCATCGAGAATGAAGTTGACGACACCGGACACAGCATCCGAACCATAGGTGGCGGAGGCGCCGGCGGTCACGACTTCGACCCGCTTGACCAGAAGCTGCGGTATGATGGAGGTGTCGATCAGACCTGTGAATGTGGTCGGTGAAAGACGCCGGCCATCTTGCAGGACCAGAGTCCGCACCGCGCCGATGGCATGCAGGTTCACGAAGTCGCCATGGTTTCCTACAATCGCCGCAATCGACCGCGCGCTGGTATTGGTCAGCGATCCGCTGAATTGGGGCAATTGCGTCAGGCCGGCAATCAATGAAGTCGGTGCGACCTTCTTGAGATCTTCAGCCGTGGAAACCGTCATCGGCGACGGGGCCTGCGATCCGTCCCTGGCGATGCGAGTGCCGGTCACGATGATGTCCGAGGCGCTGACGGCGACTTGATCCTGCGCCGATGGGGCTGCGCGCGACGCGGGCTGTTCCTGAGCGAGTGCCAGAGCCGGGCTCGATATGATCGCGGCCAGCGAGGCCAACGAAATAGCCACCTTCCGATTCATGGGATCCTCTCCTGTTTAAATGTTGTGAGCTTATGCGGCGCCCTGCAGTCGCCTGCGCCTATTCCATGGTTGAATTGATCCCTATTTCGAAAGGTCGCAATATCTGGCAACCGAGATTACGTATGCAATAAAGTCCGAATATTTAGAGCGGTTTCGCCGCATATCTATGAATAGGGATGGCAAGGTTTAATATCGTCCCAATCCTTTGGGGCATTTGGCAGGAGATTCAGCATCGTGCGTGCGGCAGTGACCCGAGATATTGGTGGAAAATTCGAAATTGCAGACGTTGCGGTTTCTACCCCCGTCGGCAAGGAAGTGTTGGTGGAGGTCCGCGCATCGGGACTCTGCCATAGCGACATCACGGTTGCGAAAACCGGCATGGGCATATCCACGCCGATCATATTGGGGCACGAAATCGCAGGCGTCGTAAAGGCGGTTGGCCCCCTTGCCACGCGCATCCAGGTTGGTGACCATGTCGTCGCCGCAGCATTGCAGCCCTGCGGCCATTGCCAGGCGTGCCTTCGCGGCAACCTGAACGCATGTTCCAACCCTGGCGCACTCGACCGCGATGCCGCGGCAAGCGAGTGCAGAATACATGACGGCTGCGGATGCCTTGGCCAACTTCAAGGCCTGGGCGGCTTCGCCGAACAGGCGCTGATCCATGAAAACCAGTTGGTCGCGATAGACAAGTCGATGCCGTTCCCGCAGGCTTCGATCATCGGCTGCGCGGTCGTCACCGGCTGCGGCGCCGTGTTCAACGCCGCCAAGGTTTCTCCTGGGCAATCCGTCGTCATCTTCGGTTGCGGTGGCGTCGGCCTCAATGCCATTCAGGCAGCGAAACTGGCGGGTGCGACCAGGATCATCGGGGTCGATATCCAGCAGGCGAAGCTCGGCCTTGCCCGGAAGTTCGGGGCAACCGATGTGGTCAACTCTTCGCTTGCGGACGCGGTCGCCGCGATCCTGGAACTCACGGACGGAGCCGGCGTGGATCATGCCTTTGTCATGGTCGGCGTGCCGGCAGTCGCAGAATCAGCGATGGCGGTGCTCGGTTTTGGTGGCACCACATATCTGATAGGCGGCATGGCGCCGGGTGCTGAACTGACGCTACACCCTTCGCCGGGAGACAGCGCGATACTGCCCCGCCAGCAAGGCGTACGGGGACTTTGGCTTGGCTCCTCGAATTTTTACCACGACATCCCTCTATATGTGGATCTGTATCTGCGCGGTCAGCTGAACCTCGATGATCTCGTATCCCAAACCATCGATCTGGACGAGATCAACGAAGCCTATGAAGAGATGGAACATGGCGAAGTAGCGCGCAGTGTCATCACCTTCCCCGCCGGCACCTGAAGGCTTGGCGCTGACCGATCCGCTCGGTCAGCACCTGCATCGCTATGGGCTTTCCCGCCGGGCCGTGGGCATCATGTGCTGGCACCAACGGCCGGAAAGCCAGCGATTGCTTCACGCTCGAAGTCGGCGCGTATCCACCAGAGAAAGAACAGGCCAACCGCGCTGAGAGCGGCGCAGACAATAGCCAGCCCCGCGCTCAACCAGCCTGACGCGCCGATCATTGATCCGACCAGTGGCACCACCACCGGAACCGCTCCTGCACCGAACAGCGTGATGCCCATGTAAAGCAGTGCCACGAACGTCGCCCGCATCCGGGCTGGCGCAACCTGCTGCATCGAAATCACGATGTTCATACCGCTACCGAGCGCACCGATCAGCCCGACCCCGATCAGCGTCAGACGCAGCGCCGGGTGGGACAGGAGCGGTCCGACCGCGAGAGAGACAAAGGCGGCGGCCAAAAATGCGAAGCTGGCAAGAACCACCGCATCGGCGCGACCCCGCGCCCTCAGGCGAGCAGTGATCCACGGCGCGCCCAAAACCCCGGTGACACTTGCCAGAAAAATGACCGGGCCAAATGCCGATCCAGCCTCCACCGCAGACCAGCCGAAATCCCGTTTCAACGACTCGATCGTCCAGTAATTGAGCGCATAGCTGCACCCTGAGGCCAGAACCGAACTGATAAAAAGGCCTGCATACAATTTCTTGCGGGAGGCGATCTGTCGCAGGATATCACCCTTGGCAAGCGCCTGCACGTGATCGGGCTCGCTTGACCGCAATGGTTCGCGCACCAGCAGTAAAAATAGGATTGCCAAGGCCAGTGAAGGCAAGCCCACAATGAAAAGGACGATTTGCCACACCTGCATGTCGATCCGGACGCCACCGGCCATCATGCCTTCTATGCCGGAAATAACCAGCGCGCCGCCGGAAAAGGCGAGCGGCGCGCCAATCAACCCGGCAGACGTGTACAGGCTCGCGGCAAGGCTTCGCTTTTCAGGCGGGAAAAGATCGCCGATCATTGAGTGCGCTGCGGGGGTCAACACCGCCTCGCCGGCGGCAAGTCCAAGCCGAAGCAGGACCAGAACTGCATAGCTGGCCGCAAAGCCCGACGCGATCGTGGACAGGCACCAGATGACCGCGCCTGCCACAATCAGCAGCTTGCGATTGCCTCGATCGGCTATGCGCCCTGCGGGAATACCCAGAAACGAATAGACCGCAGCAAAGGCCGTCCCGATCAGCAGCCCGATCTGCACATCACTGAGCTGGAACTGCGCCTTTATCGGGCCGATCAGCAGGACGAAAATCTGGCGATCTATGAGAGAGAAGACATAGAGTGCGGACAACATCGCAAGAACCATCCATGACCGAAAGCCGGCATGCAGAGACTTTGGCGCTTCCGTACAGATGGACGCGGACATCTTCTTCTCTCCCGTTCGACTGTCATGGCTTGCCGCGACAATATAACGCGATTCAGAAGAGGTCACGCAAGGAACGATTGCATTCGTAATGAAATGAAGACTTTGCCATCGATGCGCTGGCTATTTCCGCATTGCATATGAGATAACGCCCGAACCCGAATAGTTGCGGCCCTGCGGCACTTGCTGCGGGGTCGAGATACGGCCATGCTTCGCCCAAAATCATGACATGAGAACATAGAGGATCAGCATGGACCAGATATTCACCTCAGGCGATGAAAACTTCCGTCGGGAAGTGGCTGATTTCATCGCGAGCGAATATCCGCAGTACCTGCGCGATAAAACCGCCAACAATGAAGAATATAGCCGCGAAGACTATATGATCTGGATGCGGATACTCGCCAGGAAGGGCTGGCTGGGGTCGAGCTGGCCTACGGAATATGGCGGGACCGGGTGGACCCTGACACAGCGCCATATCTTCAAGGAGGAACTGGAAGCCGCCGGCACCATCCGCGTCTTTTCGATGGGTGTTTCCATGTGCGGCCCGGTGATTCAGCGCTTCGGCACCCCGGAACAGAAAGCGCGCTTCCTGCCGCCAATGGTTCGTGCGGAAACATGGTGGTGCCAGGGTTTCAGTGAGCCGGGCGCAGGATCTGACCTGGCGAGCCTGCGAACCACCGCAGAGCGCTTCAAGGGCGAGGATGGCAAGGATTATTATCGCGTCAACGGTCAGAAGACCTGGACGACTTTCGCGCAATATGCGGATTGGGGCTTCTTTCTGGTACGCACCGATACCACGGTCAAGAAGCAGGCGGGCATATCATTCCTCCTGATCGACATGGCAAGCCCCGGACTGATCGTCCGCCCGATCGAGACGCTGGGCGGCGACTGGGAAGTCAATGAGATATGGCTCGACGATGTCATCGTGCCGGTCGAGAACCGGATTCATGATGAAAATGCGGGCTGGACCTGCGCAAAATACCTGCTCCAGCATGAGCGGTCCAACCTGGCGGAGGTCAGCCGGTCCAAGAACCGCATCAAGAAATTGCGTGCGCTGGCGGCCGAACCGCTCGACGGTCAGGGCGGCGCCATTATCGAGGCGCCTGCCTTCAGGCGCCAGATCGCCCAGCTCGAGATCGAACTGATGGCGCTGGAAATCTCTGATCTGCGGACGCTGGCCGCGATCAATGGCGGGGAGGACGCGACAGCTCTGCTGAGCATGCTCAAGACCCGAGGGAGCCGGATCGCCCAGCGCGCGACTGAACTGACGATGGAAGCGGCCGGACCGCACGGACTGATCGATCATGGCGGCAAGCCACCGATCGCCGATGGCGGCATGGCAGGACCCCGGCGCGCGCGGCGCGCGGCCGACCATTATCTCAATATGCGCAAGGCCTCGATCTACGGCGGGTCCAATGAAATCCAGATGGAAATTATCGCCAAACGGGCGCTCGGACTCTGATCCTGTTTTGACGCTTGCGGCAGATGGATGCGACACATGAATTTCGAATATAACGACGAACAGGCCATGCTGCGCGAAACGCTGGCCGCCTTCCTTCGTGATCAACTTCCCTTTGAAAAGCGTCGCGAGACCGCCAAGACGGCCGACGGCTTCTCGCCGGATATCTGGCGCGGCTTCGCCACTGAACTGGGCTTGCTGGCAGCACCGTTCGCCGAAGCCATTGGCGGTTTCGGCGCCGGCGCGACCGGCAACATGATCATCATGGAAGAACTGGGCAAGGCGCTGTCGGTCGAGCCATGGCTGGAGTCCATCGTGATGGCCGGGCCGTTGTTGACGGGACCGGGCGACGAGGCTCTTCAGGCCGTGATGACTGGAGAACAGATCATCATCCCCGCCATCCAATGGCCGCTTCCCGCACCCGAAGGCAGGGGACCCGTTGTCGCGCGGGCAAACGGATCGGGCTTTACCCTGTCGGGCCATGTATCGCTGGTGCGCAGTGCCGGCAGGGCTACGCAATTTGTGGTAGCCGCCGACCTTGGCGGCAACACTGGCCTCGGGCTGTTCCTGGTGCAGGCCGACATCCCCGGCATATCCCGCGAAGACGCCAGGCTGGTGGAC
Source organism: Sphingobium mellinum (assembly GCF_037860795.1). Classification (NCBI taxonomy): domain Bacteria; kingdom Pseudomonadati; phylum Pseudomonadota; class Alphaproteobacteria; order Sphingomonadales; family Sphingobiaceae; genus Sphingobium; species Sphingobium mellinum. The sequence continues at coordinate 35,884 of NZ_JBANRK010000020.1, forward strand.
GGCGGGCGTTGCGCCGACATTGTTTTTGCTGATGTCGTAGTCCCGGCCGAAAAAATGATCGCGCAGGGTGAGGATGCAGCCGGACGGCTGACGGCAGCGTTCGATGCGGGGATCGCCGCCCTTTGCGCGGAGTCCCTGGGCATCCAGCGAATGTTGCTCCAATGGACAGTCGATTATGCCAAGCAGCGAAAACAGTTCGGCAAGGCGATCGGCGAATTCCAGGCACTGCAGCATCGCATGGCGGAAATGTTCATCAAGGTCGAGGAAAGCTTCTCCATGACCATCATGGCGACCGCCAGTCTTTCAGGTCCGGTGGAAAGCCGGGTGAAATCGGTATCGGCAGCAAAAGTGCTGATCGACCAATCATCCAGGTTCGTCGGCGAGGGTGCGGTGCAGATTCATGGCGGCATGGGCATGACGCGAGAGCTGCCAGTCGCCGACTACTTCACCCGCCTTGTTGCAATCGCACACCAGCTGGGTTCGACGGAATATCATTTCCAGCGCTATGAGGCGGCGTCCTTCGGCGCAGCAGCCGATGTCACTCACGCTGGCTGAACTCCTGCGCAGCGACGACGCGCCGCACGACGACCCGACCTTGCGCCGAGCGGCGAAGGTCGCCGTTGCGCGCTTCTACGCGGCCATCGGACGCCGCGACATGGACGCGCTGCGGCACGCGCTGACGCCCGACGCTGTCTATGAATTCCCTTTTTCCGAAAGCGGTTCGAGCGATCCGTCGGAATGCCGCCGCTTCACGGGGGCGGACGCGATCATCGCATTCTGGCAGGACACGCTTTCGCGCGACATGCGCTTTGGCGCCCTGGAGGATGTCGACCTGTCAATCCTGGCGGACGGGAGCCGCCTGTTCATCGAACAGCGCGGCGACATCACGCTGGCCGACGGCACATCGTACCGAAACCGCTACATCTTCCGTTATGATATCCGCGACGGCCGGATCGCGCATGTCCGCGAATATATCAATCCCGTCATCTCGGCCCGCGCCTTCGGACGACCGCTAGGCCCGACGAGATGCTTTGAACAGGAATAAATCCATGCAGAACAACCCCGTGATCGTCGATATTGTGCGGTCTCCGATGGGACGCGGCAAGACTGGCGGATCGTTGAGTCAGGTCCATCCGGTCGATCTGTTGTCGCAGACAATTTCAGGGCTTCTGGCCCGCAATCCGTCTTTGGATCCAGCGATGGTCGATGATGTCGTCGTCGGCTGCGTCAGCCAGGCGGGCGAGCAGGGATTTCCGCCCGGCCGCTCTGCCTGGCTCGCCGCCGGACTGCCTGTCCATGTCCCTTCGACCACGGTCGACCGGCGCTGTGGATCGAGCCAGCAGGCGCTTCATTTCGCGGTTCAGGCTATCGCCTCGGGCGATTACCAGATCGCGCTGGCCGGCGGCATCGAATCGATGAGCCGCGTGCCGATGGGCAGCGCCCGGCTGGGGCAGGACGTGTTCGGAAAGGGCTATCGCGCGCGCTACCCGGTGGATGTCGGGCAGGGCGTGGCGGCGGAACTTGTCGCCGCCCGCTGGCAGATCGGCCGTGAGGAAATGGACGCCCTCGCCGTGCGCTCGCATGAACTGGCCGACGCCCGGCGCCGCGACGGCGGGCTGGCGCGCGAGATCGTGCCGATCCTGACGCCGGAAGGAATGGTCGGCGAGGATGAGACCATCCGTCCGGGCACGACCATAGAAGCTTTGGGGCAGTTGCGCACGGCCTTCAACAACGACGCCATCGCGGCCGAGTTCCCCCAGATCAACTGGAGCGTGACCGCTGGCAATTCTTCGCAAATCACAGACGGGGCAGCGATGGCGCTGGTCATGGCGGAAGCTGCGGCGATGCGGATGGGGCTGACGCCGCGCGCCCGCATCGTCGCCCTGGACGTCATTGCCGATGATCCGCTGCTCATGCTGACCGCCCCCATCCCCGCCACGCGGCGCGTGCTGCGCAAGGCCGGGCTGACGGCCGACGCCATCGACCATTTCGAGGTGAACGAGGCCTTTGCTTCGGTGCCGCTGGCCTGGCAGCGGGAAATGCAGGTGGATCCTGCGCGCCTTAACCCGCGCGGCGGAGCGATCGCCTTGGGCCATCCGCTGGGCGCGTCGGGCACGCGCCTGCTCGCTTCGCTGCTGAACGGGCTGGAAGAGACGGGCGGCAGGTTCGGGCTGCAGACCATGTGCGAGGCGGGCGGACAAGCCAACGCAACGATCATCGAACGACTGTGAGGACGTTATGAATATCAGGGGATTTTCGGCCGTCGTGACCGGCGGCGCATCCGGTCTGGGCCGGGCGACGGTGGAACGGCTGGTTAATCAGGGCGCGAAGGTCGTCATTGCCGATCTGGAAAGTTCCGCTGGCGCTGCCGTGGCGCGGGAGATCGGCGGCGATACGCAGTTCGTACCGGCCAACATCACCGACCCGGCGCAGATGGCGGCGGCCTTCGACGCGGCGGTGGCGATGGCACCGCTGCGCGCCGTCGTCAACTGCGCGGGCCGTGGCGGTACGGTGCGCGTCGTCGAAAGGAGCGGTGATCCCGGTTCGCTCGAACTGTTCGAGGAAATCGTGCGCGTGAACCTGACCGGCACGTTCAACGTGCTCAGCCAGGGCGCGGCCCGCATGGCGAAGAATGAACCCGTCGACGGGGATCGCGGCGTCGTTGTCCTCACGTCCTCCGTCGCCGCTTTTGAAGGCCAGATCGGACAGATTCCCTACGCCTCGGCGAAGGCCGGTATCGTCGGAATGACGCTGGTCGCCGCGCGCGATCTGGCGCGGCATTGCATCCGCGTCTGCACCATCGCGCCGGGCACCTTCGACACGCCGATCCTTTCTCGCTTCGGGCCGGAAGTGCTGGATGCGCTGGGCAAGGCTATCCCCCACCCCGCTCGTCTCGGGCAACCGTCCGAATTCGCGATGCTGGTCGGGCAGATCATCGAAAATCCGATGCTCAATGGAGAGACAATCCGTCTTGATGGCGCGATCCGCATGCCACCGCGATGATCGAACGGGCGATGAGAACCGCGTCATTACTGATGCAATCAACATGGTCGGGGTGATGGATTGGGCTTGCTATAAAGCGACCCCGCACCCCTAAAATGGCAGCTGCCAGAAGCTGAACGACACCTTCAAGGAGCATTTGTGTCTGACATGGAATATAAGCCGGTGCGCAGCGTGCTGTACATGCCTGCCTCCAACGCCAAGGCGCTCGCAAAAGCGCGCAGCCTGGATTGCGACGCGGTCATCCTCGACCTTGAAGATGCGGTTGCGCCGGATGAAAAGAACGATGCGCGCACCCGTGCGCTGGAGGCGGTTCGCGAAGGAGGTTTTGGCCATCGGGAAGTGGTGGTGCGCGTCAACAGCCTCGATACGCCATGGGGCCGCGCGGATATGGAAGCCATCGCCGCCTCCCCTGTCGCGCCCGACGCAGTGCTGGCGCCCAAAGTTTCCACGACTGGCGACGTTCGGGCCTATGACGCCCTGATGGGTTCGCTCCCCGCCCCCACCCGACTGTGGATCATGATCGAAACCGCCCGGTCGATCTTCAACCTGGCCGACATCGCCGACACCGCACAGGGGACGCGTCTTGCGGCCTTCGTCATGGGCACCAACGACCTGTGCAAGGAAACCAATGCCCGTCTGGTTGCCGGTCGCGCGTCCCTTGTTCCGCAACTGTCGCTGGCGGTCACAGCGGCGAAGATGGCGGGCCTGACGATCATCGACGGGGTGTATAATGATTTGCAGAACATATCGGGACTGGAGGCAGAATGCCGGCAGGCGCTGGAATTCGGTTTCGACGGCAAGACGCTGATCCATCCCGGCCAGATCGAGATCGCGAACACTGTCTTTTCGCCAACAGAGGCCGAGATCAGCTTCGCGAACGCCGTGATTGAAGCCTTTGCCAAGCCGGAGAACGCCAGTTCCGGCGCGCTGCGGGTGGACGGCAAGATGGTGGAGCTGCTGCATCTCGAACAATGCCGAAAGCTGGTGGCCATCGCTCGATCGCTGGCCCGATAAGCGCCGAAACATGAGGCGCGAGCAACAATGATGGGAGAGTGCGGGTCATGAAGATCGGAATGATCGGCGTCGGGAAGATCGGCGGCATATTGGCGGGCAGATATGCTGCAGCAGGCCATGAGGTGACGATCTCCAACTCACGCGGTGCAGACAGCCTCACCGATCTGGCATCAGGATTAGGCGCCCATGCCGGTTCGATAGTGGAAGCTGTCTATGGCGCGGATGTGGTTTTCATCTCGATCCCGCAGATGAACATTCCCACGCTGCCCGCCGACCTGTTTTCCAAGGCCGGCGATGACTTGGTGATCGTGGATACCGGCAACTACATGCCCTTCCGCGACCCACCCATCGCCGAGATCGAGGGCGGGGAAGCGGAAAGCCTGTGGGTGTCCCGCAAGCTGGGGCGCCCGGTCATAAAGGCCTATAACAGCATCATTGCAGAAAGCCTGCGCGACGAAGGCAGACCGGCGGGCACGCCGGGGCGCGTCGCCCTGCCGGTGGCAGGTGACGATGCCCGCGCCAAGCGCATCGTGATGGATCTGGTCGACCTGTCCGGGTTCGACCCGTTCGATGCGGGCCCGCTGGCGGAATCATGGCGGCAGCAGCCGGGAACGGCGGCCTATTGCACCGATCTGACATTGGCGGAGCTGCCGCATGCGCTGGCGGCGGCGAACCGCTCTGCCGCGCCGGCGATCCGCGACGCGTTCACAAAGGAACTGCTCGACGGGTGGGAAACCGCCAAGCCGGGCGACCGGGTGAAGATCATCCGCAGCTATCAGGGCGGCAACGGCTCTAGTCAGTTTTGAAATCAGGCGCGGCATCGGCCAGCATTGAAGGAACCCGAAAATGGATATGCAGCAGGCAGCCGGTTTCGCGAGCGGCATGACCGAAGAGCGGCTCATGATACAGCAGCTTGCCCGGGACTTTACGCGCAACGAAGTGCGGCCCCTTGCGGATCGGCTGGATCCCGAAAAGGCCGATTTCCCGCCTGCGCTGATCGACCGTATGGGCGAACTCGGTTTCTTCGGCATTCTCATCCCGGAAGAACTGGGCGGCCTTGGCCTTGGCGCCTATGAATATTGCCTCGTCACCGAAGAACTGGCCAAGGGCTGGATGAGCGTCGCCAGCCTGCCCGCGCGCGGAAACGCCTTCTATCGCGGCGTGAGCGGAACAGCTGAGGAAAAGAGCCGGAAAATAGCGGCGATGGCGCAGGGCCGCTATCTGGGAGCCGCCGCCTTGTCTGAGCCTGGCACGGGATCGGACCTGTCGGGCGTGTCTTGCCGCGCTCGCCGCGAGGCCGACGAATGGGTCATTACCGGCAGCAAATATTGGTGCACCTTCGCCGATGGCGCGGATTTCATCCGCGTGCTGTGCCGGATCGACGATGAGAGCGGAGCCAAGGCAGGCACCATCAGCCTGAACGTTGAAAAGCCGCGCGGACAGCTGCCTGCGGGCGTTACCGGTTCGCCGATCCCCAAGATCGGCTATTTCGGGTGGAAGACGTGGGAACTGTATTTCGATGGCGTGCGCGTACCCGCCGACCCGGAAGCGGCCGATACCGGGCGTGCGTTTCAGGACACCGCCCATGCCCTTGAACTGGCGCGTGCGCAGACCGGCGCCAGGTCCATCGGCCTGGCGCAAGCGGCGCTGGACCATGCGGTCGGCTATGCGCATGAACGCGTGCAATTCGGGCAACCGATATCGGATTTTCAGGCGATCCGCTTCAAGATCGCGACGATGGCCACCAGAATCGAAGCCGCCCGCCAGCTGCTGTACCATGTCTGCGAGGAAATCGACGCCGGCCGGCCCGCGAAGGTAAAAACGTCCATGATCAAATATCTGGCCGCCGAAATGGCTGAAGAGGTGACGAGCGAGGCGTTGCAGATAGTCGGCGGCGCCGCCTACACGACGCTCCACCCGATCGAACGCTTCTGGCGCGATGCCCGACTGACCAAGATCTTTGAAGGCACGTCGGAAATTCAGCTGCGCATCATTTCCGACACGATGCTCGGCAAGCCGGTCGGCAAGAAAGAAGGATAAGTATCGCTATGGCGGCCAGCGTTGCGCCGGCCGCCAAGCACGCCGTCAGCCGGTGAAGCTACCGCCGGTTTCAGCCTTTTCCACCAGCAGGCGCGCCGGTTCGAAACGGGGACCATAGTCCTGCGCGAGCTTGCGCAATTCGGCAACGATCCGGGGCAAGCCAACCTGATCCGCCCAGAACATCGGCCCTCCGGTATAAAGCGGCCAAGCATAGCCCAGTATGCAGGCGACATCGATATCCGATGCCCGCAACGCGATCCCATCCTCAAGGATCCGCGCGCCTTCGTTGACGACCGGATAGAGGAGGCGTGCGATGATCTCATCCTCGGTCAGCGGCGGACGCTGTGCGATGCCGCGTTCGGCAGCGACTTCCGCAATGATGTTGGCGACCAGCGGCGAAGGCGACGCCTTGCGGTTTTCGTCATAATCGTAAAAGCCGGCGCCCGCCTTCTGGCCGCGCCTTCCGGCATCAAGCAGGTCCTGCTTGACGGTGCGGAACGGCTCCTGGCGGTTGATGACGTCCAGGCCGACCAGGTCCAGCGTCGCAAAAGGCCCCATGGGGAAGCCGAAATTATACACGGCCCTGTCCACCGCTTTGGGCGAGGTGCCCTCCAATATCAGCGCGTCGGCCTGTTCGCGACGCAGGGTCATGATCCGGTTCGCGATAAAGCCGTCGCAGACGCCGCTGACGACCGGCACCTTGCCGATCTGGCCCGCGACTTTCAGCGCCGTCGCCAGCACTTGATCGGATGTCCTGGCGCCGCGCACGATCTCCAGCAATTTCATGACATTGGCGGGCGAGAAAAAGTGCAGGCCAACCACCGCTTCGGGACGGCTGGTCGCGGCCGCGATCTGGTCGAGATCAAGGAAGGAGGTGTTGCTGGCCAGGATGGCCCCCGGCTTGGTCACCTTATCCAGCTTGCCGAAAATCTCCTGCTTGACGTCCATCCGTTCGAAAACGGCTTCGATCACCAGATCGACGTCCGAAAGCTCCGCGATGTCGAGCGCAGGGGTGATCAGCGCCATGCACTTTTCCACCTCCGCATCCGTCAGACGGCCTCGTTTCGCGCTGTTCTCGTAATTCTTCCGGATGATGCCGATGCCACGATCCAGAGCTTCGCGCGACATTTCCACCAGCGTGACAGGGATGCCCGCGCTCAGGAAGTTCATCGTGATGCCGCCGCCCATGGTGCCGGCCCCGATCACCCCTACGCGCGCGATAGGCAGAGGAGGACAATCCTTGGCCAGGCCGGGCACCTTGCCGCCCTGTCGCTCGGCGAAGAAATAATAGCGCTGCGCCGCGCTTTGCACGGAAACCCGCAGCTCTTCGAACAACTGCCGCTCACGCGCCATGCCTTCATCGAACGGGAGCGTGACGGCGGCCTCCACGGCCTTGATAATATTTTCCGGCGCCATGAAGCCGCGTGCGGCCTTCGCCGACCTGGCCCGCGCGGCGGCGAATATCTCGGGCTTGTCCTTGAACGGATCAATCTGGTCGCGCCGATCGCGGATCTTCACCAACGGCTTGTTTCCCGCCAGCACGAAACGCGCGAATTCCACGGCGCCATCCAGAAGCGCGTCGTCAGGAACGATCTTGTCGAACATGCCGAGCCGGAACGCTTCGTCAGCGCCGATGGGACGCCCGGAAAGCATCAGGTCCAGCGCCAGTTCCGGCCCGATGATGCGGGGCAGGCGCTGGGTGCCGCCCGCGCCGGGCAGAAGGCCCAGCTTGACTTCTGGCAGGCCGATCCGCGCGCTTGGCACGGCGACGCGATAATTGCAGACGAGCGCGAATTCACACCCCCCGCCCAGCGCCGATCCGTGGATCGCGGCGATCACCGGCTTTCCGGCATTTTCGACTCCATCGAATATCGTGCCGAGCAGCGGCTCTTCGGGTTCCTTGCCGAATTCGGAAATGTCTGCTCCGGCAAAGAAGGTCTTGCCCGCGCAGATCACCACGATCGCCTTGACGGCATCGTCCGCCTTGAGCTGCCCAAACGCAGCATCCAACCCACGCCGCACCGCAATTCCAAAGGCGTTCACCGGCGGTGAGTTGACGGTTATGATCCCGATCTCGCCTCGTTTTTCCTGAAATACCACGTCGTTCATGATGACTCCCAAATTTCGTTGCGCCTCGGGCGTGGCGGCGGAAGCCGCCAGCAGCCGGGCGGTTCAGGTTAGCGTTCTGCCTCCGTCGGCGATGATGGTCTGGCCGACAATGTAGCTGGACATCGGAGAGGCCAGGAACAGCGCGATCGAAGCGATTTCGGCCGGGCTGGCAAGGCGATGCAGCGGTATGCCTTCGAGGCGCGCGGCCAGACGTTCGGGATTTTGGGTTGTGACCGCGATCATCTTGGTCTCGACCAGGCCTGGGGCGATGCCGTTCACACGAATGCCGTCACGCGCCCATGCTGCGCCCAGCACGCGCGTCAGGTGGATGAGCCCCGCCTTCGAGGCGGAATAGGCAGGGTTGGCGATCGTCGCGCGCACGCCGCCCACCGAACTGATCGTGACGATGTTGCCGGAGCTGGCAGAAAGCAGCGGCTTCAACCGCGCGGCGCAGTCCATCATGGAATTGAGGTTGATGTCGACGATCCGACGAAAGGTTTCCGGCTCGAATTCCTGCCTGCGATACGCAACCGACCCTTGCGAGAGCACCAGCACGTCAAGGCGCTTCACATCGGGCTGCCACGCGGCGACTGAGTCGGCATCCCCCACGACCAGCTGGGAATAGGCGAGGCCCTGGAAGGAACTCCCCTCCTCAGGGCCATAGGCTTCTGCGGAAGGCCGCGTGCCGGTGACCAGCACGTCAGCGCCCGCCTCGCGAAAGGCGTGTGCGGTCGCATTGCCGATACCGCTGGAGCCGCCAACGACAACCACCTGCTTTCCGGTGAAGTTCAGGTCGTTCATTCCCATTCCAGTTTCTTCCGTTAGCGCATGACCGCCGGTCGGTGGGCACGCCCGGCCGGCGAAGGACCGTCCGGGCGCCTTGTCACAGAGCCGCGCGAATCCTCTTACGCCGGGTCCTGCAGATTATAGACCTTGGCGGCGGTCCCATGGAACAAGGCCGCGCGTTCCTCCGCGCTGTAGCGGCTCGCAAGAATGCGATGCGCATTCCAGAGGACGCCATAGGAAATGCCAAGGCGGTCTCGCGGGAAATTGCTGGTGAACATGCAGCGTTCGGGTCCGAAAAGGTCGATCGTGGGGATATAATGATCCTCCATCGCATTTGCCGCCTGCTGCGAGGTCGGCGGCGTCGGATGGTCATCGAAGGCGCGGCCCGAAAAGCCCATCAGCAGTCCCGACACCTTGACGTAGACATTGGGGTAGCGGGCAAGATCGGTCATCATCGCCAGCCAGTGCTGGTACGTCTCCTGCAGCTTGTCCTTGAAACGTCCCGTATAGATCGGAATGCCGACATGGTTCAGGATGATGGGCAGATCCGGCAGCTTTTCCGCAAGTTCCGCGACATAGGGAATCTGCGGATGAAACACCGCCGCATCCCATGTCAGCTTGTGATCCACCAGCCGCCTCGCTCCGGCGACGAAGGCCGGATCGGCGATCAGGTCGACGGGCGCTTCATAGGGCAAGGCGACGTCGGGATCGCTCATCGTCCACGATCGCACGCCCCGCAACCGACCCTTTGCCGCCTCCCGATGCGCGGCGAGTACGTCGTCGAGCCGATCGCCGAGGGTAAGGTCGGCCGCGCAGATAATGCCTTCGGACAGACGTGGGCCGGCCGGGTCGCGCTGCTGCGACTCTTCACCGACCTGCACCGCGGCCCGCGTTTCCGCCACGGCCTGCAACTCCGGCGGGGCGTCCGCGTCGACGAAAGTCTTGTAGGCCTCGCAATGGACCGTCGACACGACCTTATGGCCTGAATCATGAATTTCCTTGAGAAATTCCTCTGTCATGAAACCGCCCATGGTCGCGCGACGGACAGGGTCATCATACAGATGGCAATGCGGATCGATGATCGGCAGATCCGGGTCGATGGGTGCCTCCTCCACGAGGCTCAGCCATTCCGGCTTATATTGGGCCATCTTCAATTCCTTTCCCATTGCGGCGGCGGGCCGCTTATCTACAATCACTGCCTGCGATGACTGCTACGACGCCAGGGTCAAGGCAAGCGTGCCGCCTGAAGCTATTACAGGTGCATTGAGTCCGATCACGCCCATACTGCTGCGTGAGGGACATCGGGGATCACCGGCATGTATTTGCTCATGAAGTTGCCGGCGCGCCAGACCGACAGCCGCCATATTATGGATGAAATTTGCGGCGCTTTGCCAGAACCAAGATTGCCAATCCGGCCATTATCAACGATCACCGATCAAGGACTGTGTCCCTTGGCGGCAGTGCGATACTGCAAGGCCAAAAGAAAAACCGGCATGTTGGCCGGCATAAGCAGATCAGGAGACATGATGTTCCGGCATCTCCATTTCATCGGGCAGGATATCGAGCCGGATACCGGTCGTTTCATAGACAAATTCTCGCCCTCGTCAGGTCAGAAGATCGGCGAAGTCGCTGTCGGCTCTGCCGCGGACGTCGACCGGGCCGTGCGGCATGCGTCGCAGGCCTTTCCCGCCTGGCGCAACCAGCATCCCATGGCGCGCGGACGCATCCTGAATGCGATCGCGGCAAAATTGCGGGAACAGGTCGACCGTTTCGCTGAAATCGAAGGACTCGAAACCGGCAAGCCGGCGTGGCAGTCGCCGATCGAGATCGAGAGCGTCGCCAAATATTTCGAGTTCTACGCCGGCCTGGTCAGCATCGGCCATGGCGAGATCATCGATCTTGGCCCGGCCTATCATTCCTACACGTTGCGCGAGCCCTTCGGCGTCGTTGGCGTGATCCTGCCCTGGAACGCTCCGCTGCAGCAGGCTGCGCGCGCCATCGCGCCGGCGCTGGCCAGCGGCAATGTGGTGGTCGCCAAGCCGTCGGAAGAAACGCCCGGATCGCTCGCCATGCTGGCGCGCGTCGCCGTCGAGGAGTGCGGACTGCCGGCCGGGGTCGTGAATGTCGTGCAGGGGCTTGGAAAAGAGGCTGGCGCGGCGCTGGTTGGCCATCCGCTGGTGCGCAAGGTCGCCTTCACCGGCAGCGTGCGGGCTGGAATGGAGATCGGGAAGATCGCCGCAGAACGTATCATTCCGCTCACGCTGGAACTGGGCGGCAAATCGGCCAACATCGTGTTCGCCAATGCCGATCTGGACGCTGCCGTGTCAGGCGCCGTCAGGGCGTTCAGCGTGAATGCGGGCCAGGTCTGTCTCGCCGGGACGCGGCTGCTCGTCGAGGAATCGATCCATGACGTGTTTGTCGCGCGGCTGGTCGCGGCGGTGGAGGCACTGAAGGTCGGTCCGCAGCCGGACGCTTATGTGGGCGCGATAACGACCGCCGCCCAGTTCGAAAAGGTTCAGTCCTATATTTCACTGGGCGTCGAGGAAGGGGCGACACTCGCCGCCGGCGGACAGACGTTGGACGCAGACGAAAGCGGTGGTGGCCAATATGTCCGCCCCGCCATATTCACCAACGCCAGACCCGACATGAGGATCGCGACCGAGGAAATTTTCGGCCCGGTCCTGACCGTGCTGCCTTTCAAGGATGAAGCGGACGCGGTTCGCATTGCCAATGACAGCAATTACGGCCTGGCCGCGGGAATCTGGACCCGGGACCTGGGCTGCGCGCATCGTGTCGCTTCGCAGTTGGAAGCCGGACAGATATACATCAACGAATATCTGGCCGGCGGCGTCGAGACGCCGCTCGGCGGCTACAAGCAGAGCGGCTACGGGCGCGAGAAAGGCGTCGAGGCGCTGCACCATTATACGCAACTGAAATGCATCACGATCAAGCTCTGACTTCGGGACAGAGCCGATCAGTCCTCACCCAGAAGCCGCGGCGCATGACACGCCGCCGGAGCGGAATATATCCATGTCAAACGCGATCATAGAAAAGGCGGTCCTTTGGAAGAAGGGCAATCTCTACGAAGACTTTTTCGTTGGGCAGAAGTTCGACCATCATTGGGGCCGCACGATATCGGAAAGCGATAACACGCTTTTCAGCACCATCACGCTGTCCTTCGTGCCGCTCTATTTCAACAGGGCCTATGCGAAGCAGCAGGGTCACCCCGACATCGTGCTCAACCCGCAACTGGTTTTCAACGTCGCGCTGGGCCTGTCGGTCGAAGATTGCAGCGAGGCAGGTGGACCCTTTCTGGGCGTCTATGACCTTCGCTACCACCGCCCCGCCTATCCGGGCGTGACGCTGACCGCGAGCAGCACCACGGTCGAGGCCCGGATTTCAGGCAGCAATCCCGCCTTCGGCATTGTCACGTGGGAAACCGAGGGCCGAGACGAGGATGGCAATCTGCTGGTCAGCTTCCGCCGATCAAATCTGGTGCGCCGACGGGAAGGAAATGATCAATGAACACTGATACGCACCTTACTGGCGGCAAGAATTATTTCGAAGATTTCGAAGTGGGAGCGGTCATCCGCCACGCGCGAGGCAAAACGGTTTCCAATCTGGAAAATGTGCTGATCACCAACCTCGTCATGAACAGCGCGGACGCGCATTTCAACGAGGACAAGATGTCCCGCACCCCTTTCGGACAGGTCCTGTCCTATGGCGGGGTGAACTTCTCGATCGTCCTGGGGCTGGCGGCACAGGACTGCTGCGAGAATGCGATTGCGGAACTGGGCCTGGACAATATCCGCCTGACGAAATCCGTATTCCACGGCGATACGCTCTATGCCTATAGCGAGGTGCTGGAAAAGTCGGACTCCGACCGGCCCGACGCGGGCATCATTCTCTACCGTCACTATGGCGTGAATCAGAAACAGGAGATTGTCGCTCAGGTCGATCGCAAGGTCTTGCTGAAACGACGTCCTTGATAAGGGGGTGGCGACAGGGGCTGATGCATTTTCCATCGGCCCCTGTTGTTACAATATATTCCACTCAGCCGCCGACTATCCCGATCGGGCGTCGTCCTGGAGCGGGGCAGGCAGCTGCCCCGCTCCAGGAAAGAGTTCAGTCGACCGGGATAGTCACGACATGCGGTATCTCGAACGAGGCGATGTAATCCGATATCGTGTTCGCCGCGATCCGATCGGGACTGTTGAGATAATCGAGATTCTGGCTGACGAAGTCGTCATCGCGGCTGACCGCCCATATGAAGCGGCGTCCGGGGATATCCGCGACAGCAAATTCTACCTTGAACCCGGCTGCCCGGCGGAGCTTGACGATTTTCCTCCAACGGCTCAGGAAATGCGGCCAGCCATCCTTCTTGACCTCGTAAACCTTGAGTTCGACGGTGGGTCCGCCCTTGAGTTCCTCAAGCGATGGGAAGTTGTTGCTCATGTAAACCTCGGCAAGTTGAATATGTCATCGGGTGATCTGGCTGGAACGCAAGATCAGGCTGGCTGTTCTTCAGGCGACGCGGCAAACGCGTCGTAGCGGGAGCCTGCCCACAGACACATGGGCAATTTGGGATATTTGCCGAGGTAGAAGCGGTTCGCGAGGTCGAAGCCCTTCTCATATCTGTGAATCCAGATCAGGCGATTGTTCGCCAGATCGGCGCACGCATAAATGATCTTGAAGCCTTCAGGCTTATATTCGGCGAACGCTTCCTGAAAGGCAGCGATTGCCTCCTCCATGCGTCCTGGTTGGACATGATTGATATTGACCTCGATTTTCGATCCGTCATCAATCATGCCAAGCGTGGCAGGGTCCAAGTCCATGTCGATCCATCCTCTCGATCGGTTGCTCGACGGGCCGGAAAGTCAGCGCGCGTCATTGTAAGGCGTGCAGACTGCACATGCCAAACTGCACAATCAACTGGTCGATCACCCTCGCCAATTCCATTGCATATGCAAACTGCGTGCACTGCATGGAACCCGCTTTGGCGGCGGCATGAATGGCTCCATCAGACCTCGACGGCAGCATCCAGGACTGCAAGGCTGCGCTCGACCATGACGGGCACCGAACGAACGAGGTCGGCCCACATGGGATCATGCTTCTTGCCGCGCCGATGGAGCATTTCGTTAAACAGCGCTATCACGGCGAACCTGTAGCCAGCCATGGCGCGATGCCACATGATCGCGCTATCGTCTATCGCACGACCAACCGCGTGCCGGTAGGTATCGACCATTTCTTCCGGCGACAGCACCCAACGCTCGGCACGGTAGCGATGCTCCGGCAATACGGCTTCCGGGTCGGCATAGAAGGCAAGGGTGCCAAGGTCGAGGAGCGTCGAGCCCAGAAACGCGATTTCCCAATCCAGCACGGCACGGACATCATCAGGGCCGAAGATCATGTTGCCGAAATGCATGTCGCCATGGACGCAGCCGGTATGGAATTCGTCTGGAATGGTCGAGAGGAGTCGGTCGCGGAGCAGCGCGATCCGGCCGGCCCAGTTCAGATCTATCGTCGGCCGGTCGAACAGCCGGAACAGGCGAGCAAATTCGGCGGCCGGCGCCTGCGCCTCTCCCCATATCGGTTCCAGACCGGCTACGGGCACGGCATGAAGCCGCGCCATGGCCTCGACGCCGCGACGCGCCAGCGTGACATGGGCGGGCGTCTGATCCACGGCGCGCGCGGGAATGGCGGCGCCAGTCACGAACCCGGCAATGAAATAGGGCCGCCCCAGCGCCGAGTCATGACCGCCAAACGAAAGGATCGGCGGAACCGGCACGCCGCTGCCCGCGAGCGACTGCATGATCCGCGCCTGCCTGACGACATCGGATGGACCTGTGGACGGGGCGCCCGGTCCTATGGTGCGGATGATCAGCTTTTGTCGTGTCGTGCCGTCGTCGGCGAAGAAGCTGAACCCCACCCCGGCATGACCGGGGAGGGGCTGGATCTGTTCGACGGTAACGGCACCCCCGGCCTGACTGCCCAGAAGAGCGGCCAGCAACTCTTCCGTCGGCGCGTCGGGGAGAACGCCCCCGTCAGCACCGGTTGCCGAAGTCTCTGATGGCGGCACAGTCACCTTGCGTCGATGCCTTCCAGCGCTTCCTCGAATTTCGCATTGGCGGCGGCCTGCTTCTCGAAGAGCATATAGTCGGGGAAAGGACCCTTCGCCGGCTTCGCCTCCTTCAGCAGTTCGCGTGCAGCCGTGACCTTGTGCACTTCGGTCGGCCCGTCGGCCAGCCCCATATGATAGGAGGTCATGATCATGCTGGTGAAGGGCAACTGATCGGTGAGGCCAAGCGAACCATGTATCTGGAGCGCGCGCGAGGCGATGTCGTGCAGCACCTGCGGCATCAGGAATTTCACCGCAGCTACATTCTTGCGCAGGTCCTTCCAGCTATGGCCATTGTCCGCCAGCCACGCCGTTTCCAGCACCAGCAAGCGGAACTGGCGAAGCTGTGCCCATGATTCAGCGATCTGTGCCTGTACCAGCTGCTTGTTGCCCAGCAATTCGCCCTTGGTGCTGCGCGACACGGCGCGCTCGCACATCTTGTCCAGTGCGCTTTGCGCCAGAGCTATGGTGCGCATCGCATGATGCATGCGGCCGCCGCCGAGCCGCTGTTGGGCCACGATGAAGCCGTCGCCTTGCTTGCCGAGCAGATTTTCGGCCGGGACCCGCACATTCGTCCACTGCATATGGGCATGGGTCGGAATATGACCGTAGAAGCCGTAGTCGCGGATCACCTCAATCCCCGGCGTCTCGGCCGGCACGATGAACATGGACGTGCGCCGATGCGGGCGCTCGTCGGGGTCAGTCACCGCCATGACGAGGAAGAAGCTGGCGAAGGACGCGCTGCTGGCGAACCATTTCTGGCCGTTTAGCACCCATTCATCGCCATCGCGAACGGCCGTCATTTCGATCATGGTGGGATCGGCGCCGCCCTGCGGCTCCGTCACCGCGAAACAGGACACGACCTCGTTCGCCAGCAGCGGCTCAAGGTAACGCTTCTTCTGCTCGGGCGTGCCATATTCGGCCAGCACGTCGGCATTGCCGCTATCAGGCGCCTGCGCGCCAAAAACGATCGGGCCAAAGCGGGAGCGGCCGATCATTTCATTGATCAGCGCCAGCTTGAGCTGGCCGAAGCCCTTGCCGCCCATTTCCGGCCCCAGATGGCACGCCCAGAGACCACGTTCCTGCACACGCTTTTGCAAAGGCCGCACCAACTTTCCGAAGCGGGGATCGTGGATATTATGCTGCGCGCCAAGAACCAGATCGAGCGGCTCGACTTCTTCGCGAACAAACTGATCGATCCAGTCGAGCTCCTTCTGAAACTCCGGGTCGGTTGAGAAATTCCAAGTCACTAATAGTCTCCGGAAGTTATAGGAACGGCCCGGCGAAGAACCGCACTTTATTTTCATCGTTTTAATCGCACATGCGGCCGAACCATCCTGCATCGACGCTCACCGCGGGCAAACCAGGCCTGATGCACCTCCCCGGCCTTCTTCTACGTGGCAATGTGCGGGGGTTAAGCCAAGAGAATTTGGACAGGCCCCTTCGCCTATCACAACTGCAATGGCGGGCAGGAGCCGACATGAATGCGGCGAACGTTTTCGATCGGGCGGTAACATCGGATTCCGACCCGCGCCTGACATTGCAATCGTAATGAAATAGCGTCCGCCCGCATTCTCCATTGCCTCTCAGGCAAATAGGCCAAAGATGCTGGCAGCTGCGCGCCTCCTTCGACCCAATCAGAAACTGAGGTTCAGCGGCGTGAAATCACGCGACTGATTTGGATGGGATGACTGGAATTGACGCATAACGCAGCCCCCTTTGGCGCCTTGTCGGGCATGAAGATCATCGACCTGACGCAAATGCTGGCCGGCCCCTTTGGCACCATGCTTCTCGCGGATCATGGCGCCACGGTGATAAAGATCGAATCGCCCGCAGGTGATCTGACGCGGCCTAGCGGTCCCTTTCGCGACGATGATACGCAGCGTGTGCTGGGGGGCTATTTCCAGAGCGTCGACCGCAACAAATACAGCATCTGCCTGGATCTCAAGACCGAGCGGGGCCGCGAAGCCTTCAAGCTGCTGGTGCGGGATTCGGACGCGGTGGTGGAAAATTTCCGCGCCGGCGTGATGGAGCGGCTGGGGCTGGGCTATGAAGTGCTCCGCGACATCAATCCTCGTCTCGTCTATGGCGCGCTCCGGGGTTTTGGCGATGCCCGGACCGGCGCTTCGCCATATCTGGACTGGCCGGCCTTCGACGTCGTGGCACAGGCCATGGGTGGCATCATGGCGATCACCGGACCGGACCAGGAAACACCCACCAAGATTGGCCCCGGAGTCGGTGACATCATCCCCGGCATGATGCTGGGCTTTGGCGTTCTGTCCGCCATCTACCATGCAAAAATGACCGGGGTGGGGCAGTTTGTCGACGTGGCCATGACCGACGCGGTGCTCGCCGTGTGCGAACGTATGGTCTGGCAGAATTCGGTGCAGGGGCTGGTGCCCGGCCCCGAAGGCAATCACCATCCCTTTTTGTGCCCCTTCGGGATGTTTCCGGCCAAGGATGGCTTCATAACCATCGCCGCCCAGCAAGACGTGTTCTTCCCGAAGCTCTGCCAGCAACTGGATGCCGCGGAGCTGGCTACAGACCCGCGCTTTTCGGGTCGGGAGGCCAGGAAAGCGAACCGCCCGATATTGATCGAACTGATCAGCGCCCGCACTCGCCAGTTCACGAAAGCCGAATTGATGAAGCGATTGGGCGGCAAGATACCTTTCGGACCTGTGATGGACATCGCGGCCATATTAGACGACGAGCATTTCAAGGTCCGTGAAATGCTGGTTGATGTCGACAATCCTGGCACCACGCCGGTAACGATTGCAGGCGTACCGATCAAGATGACGCATACTCCGGGGAAGGTAGCCCGGCGCGCTCCGATACTTGGCGAACATACACGCGAACTGCTGCTGAACGCGGGGCTGTGCGAGGCGGAGGTCGAAGCGATCATGCTGGAAAGCGTGCCCGCCAGATCCTGATTTTTCCCGCGCCACGAACAAAAAGCGGCAGCTTTCCGCCGATCGATTTAGGAGAAAAGAGATGACCATGGACACGACCGAAAGCGCAAAAGAACTCTATGACCTTGTTCAGAAGAACAAGATTCATGAAAACCTCATGACATATTGCCGGGGACAGGATCGGAAGGATCTTGAGCTTATGAAGTCGACCTATTGGCCGGATGGGACCGACAACCATGGAGCTTTCGTGGGGAATGCTCATGCGTTTTGCGAAATGGCGTATGAAGGCCAAAAAAAGACGGGTCATTCAGCTCTTCATCACTGCTCCAACGTCCTGATCGAATTGCTCGGGGACCAGGCAAAGTGCGAATCCGCGTTCCTGTACGTGATGAGCCATCCCGGCAAAAAGACGCAGTTCCTTGGCGGGCGCTACCGGGACCTTTGTGAAAGACGTAATGGGGAATGGAAGGTTCTGCGCCGCATGTGCATATTCGACTGGGCCAATGAGCTGGAGGGTGCACAGGATTTTCAGACCATTTTCAATTTCCCGCAGAATACGGTGGTTGGCAAAAACTACCCGAATGATCCCGTTCACGCGGAGTGGTGACTCGGTTCAGCCTTCGGCCGGTGCCGCCCAGGCAGATTCCGGAGGCTGTCCCATTATTCAATCCTGCAAATGGAGATTTTCATGGCAAGTCCCAATGGTTATGGGATTATCCACAATCCGGGCAAGTTTTTCATAGGCGGCCAGTGGGTAGAGCCCTCCAGCGACGCGATGATCGACGTGATTGCGCCGGCCACTGAAACCGTCTTCCTGAGCGTTGCAGAGGGAATGGAAAGTGACGTCAATCGCGCCGTAGCCGCCGCGCGGGACGCGTTCGACAATGGGCCATGGCCTCGGCTTACGCACGCTGAGCGAGCAGGCTACATGCGCGCCCTCAGCGCGAAGTTGGCCGAGCGGGCCGACGATATCGCGCAGGCGTGGCCCAGCGAAATGGGCGTCACTTTACCCATTGCGCAAGGGACCGCCGCCTTTCTTCCTTCACTATATGAATTCTACGCCAATCTGGCTGACACATTCCCGTTCAGCGAACGTCACACTGCCCAGGATGGCGGGGTTGGCTTGCTGATCCGTGAACCCGTTGGCGTGGTCGGCATAATCATCCCCTGGAACGCCGCACCGTTCCTGCTCTCCTGCAAGCTGGCACCGGCATTGCTGGCCGGTTGCGCGGTAGTCATCAAGCCTTCCCCCGAAGCGCCGGTCGCAGCCTATGTTATCGCCGAGATTGCTGAGGCGATAGGGCTGCCCCCCGGCGTGATCAACGTAGTGACCGCCGACCGGCAGGCATCGGAAGCGCTGGTCCGCAACCCTGGTGTCGACAAGATCAGCTTCACGGGGTCGAGCGTCGTCGGGCGGCGCATTGCCTCGATATGTGCTGATCGTCTCGCCCGCTACACTCTGGAACTTGGGGGCAAGTCGCCGGCGCTGGTGCTGGACGACTATGACATCCAGACAGCGGCGGAGAGCATCTCCCAGTCGACCCGCGTGATGAGTGGGCAGGTCTGCGCTGCGCTTACCCGCGTTATCGTCGAGGAGAGCCGGCACGATGATTTTGTCGAGGCGCTGAGCGCTTCCTTCAAGAAAATTCGAGTGGGCGACCCCTATGATCCACAGACGGACATGGGTCCGCTGGCCATGGCCCGGCAACGCGACCGGGTCGAAGACTATATCGCCAAGGGCAAGGCGGAAGGCGCGCAACTCGCAACGGGCGGTCGCCGCCCTGCTCACCTCAACCGCGGCTTCTACATCGAGCCGACCGTATTTGGCCGGGTCGATAACAGCTTCACCATCGCGCGCGAAGAGATTTTCGGTCCGGTGATCTGCGTCATACCCGCCCGCGGGGAGGAGGAGATGATCCGGATCGCCAACGACAGCGTATTCGGCCTTAATGCTTCCGTGTTCACAAACGACCGGAGCCGCGCTTATGCGGTAAGCCGCAAACTGTTGTCCGGCGGCGTCGGACATAATGGGTTCCGCGCCGACCCCACAATTGGTTTTGGCGGATTCAAGCAGTCGGGCATCGGCCGCGAGGGCGGCGTGGATGGACTGCTCCCTTATCTTGAAAGCAAGACAGTGGTGCTCGACGCCGATTAGAGCGATTTCCCGGCATTATGTAGGAAACGCACCAAGCCAGAGCCGGGGGACGCTCCCCGGCGGGCGGTGAGCGGTGATAGGTTTGCTGGTCGCTGCCCTTATGGCGCTAAGTGGCATCGTTGTGGAAAGGGGCCATCAGCCATTCAGCGCGAGTTGGTCGTGGGCGCCCCCTAGGCCACTTGGTGGGGTCGGCGTCGCCTCAAGGTTTGTGCGCCAGACAACGATTTGGCGGACATAATGGGAACAATGGCTATGCCACACGTTTGA
>NZ_JBANRK010000021.1:0-49314 GCF_037860795.1 Sphingobium mellinum
AAGGTGCAATAATGACAAACATCCCGGCACAGCTTCGTCAGCGGAATGAAAACCTTGCGCGAATAGGTCACCAACGGGCCAAAAGACCCAACCGTCAAAGACTCCGAAAACAACAGCAACTCTTCAAGAGGGCCTTGCGCAAGCGGGAGCACTTCCTCAAGGGAAAGATCATCATACTCGCTTGACATATATTTCCCCTCCGGTTGCGTCGGCGATCAGCCGGCGACCAACGATCTTGCAATCAGATTGCGCTGAATTTCGTTGGTTCCGCCGAAGATCGACCAGCATCGGCCGTATAGATATTGGTGCCCCATGAAACTGGCGAGCTGTGCAGGACTAAACTGGCCGCCAGGGTCGAGGTGCAGGTCATGCGGATCATGCGCGCCACCCAGCGGCCCTTCGATTTCCAGCGCGATCTCGGAAAGCCGCTGCAAAATCTCGGTGCTTCGGATCTTCAGGACCGATGCCTCCGGCCCATCGCGAGAGGCGCCCTCGGCCCATCGCGACACATAATTCTGCTCCAGTTCGCAAAGCGTCAGCAGTTCGATCTCCGCGCCGGCCAGCTTTTCGGCCAACCGGTCGCGCGACGGGGACGCCGGCACCTGTGCCATCATGGCCTTGATATTCTTCAACAAGCGCAGCTTCGGACCCGTGTCTGCAATGGCAACGCGCTCATGCGACAGCAAGAATTTGGCGATGGTCCAACCCTGACCTTCTTCGCCGACGAGATTTTCAACCGGCACTCGGACATTGTCGAGGAAGAGCTGGTTGGTATGATGCTGACCGTCAATCGTGACGATCGGCCGCACGTCAATGCCGGGGCTGTTCATGTCGATGAGCAGCATGGAGATGCCACGCTGCGGCTTCACTTCCCGGTCCGTGCGAACCAGGCAGTGCATCATGTCCGCCCAATGCGCTTCGGTCGTCCACATCTTCGTGCCGTTGACGATATAATGATCGCCTTCACGCACTGCACTGGTCTTCAATGAGGCAAGGTCCGACCCCGAATTGGGTTCAGAATAGCCTTGGCACCACCAGGTATCGCTCGACAGGATGCCGGGCAAATATTTGGCCTGCTGTTCCGCATTGCCAAACTCCTGCAGCACCGGGCCGATCATGTTGACGCCGTAGGGAATGATCATCGGCGCGTTGTTGAGCGCGGATTCCTGAAGGAAGATCAGTTGCTTGTCGATCGGCCAATCGGCGCCGCCATGCTCGGTCGGCCACCCGGCGCCGAACCAGCCCTTTTCCAGCAGGATCTTCTGCCAGCGAACATAATCTTCCTTGTGGATCTCAAGGCCCAAGGCGCCCTTGCGCGCGATATCTTCCGGCAGATACGCTCGCACGAACTCGCGCACCTCGGCGCGAAAGGGGGTTTCGCGCACCGCATTCACGCCCAGCCCGGCGAAGCGGGCGCGATGCAGATCGGCACTGCCCAACTCGGCCCTGATCGCGGTCAGCCTGCGGAGATAGTGGCTGACGTCCAGTTCGTCACTGACGCCCATGCCGCCATGCATCTGCACAGCTTCATGTCCGACCTTTCGGGCCGCATCGTCGACCAGCGCCTTCGCGGCCGAAGCAAGAGCGGATCGATCAGCGGCGCCCGCATCGATCGCTTCGATGGCGCGCTCCGTCAGGGCACGCGCTTCTTCCGCCGCGGCGTACATGTCTGCGGCGCGATGCTGCAGGGCCTGGAAGCTCGCCAAGGGCACGCCGAACTGCTTGCGCGTTCCGAGATAGGCGAAGGTGGCGCTATTGAGTGCAGCAATAATGCCGACCGCTTCGGCTGCAAGCGCCACAACGCCCCGTTCGAGAGCGGCGAGAAGAAGGTCGTCGCCCCCAAGCCGACGGGCAGGGACATTGGTCAGCTCGATCGTGGCGGCCGACGCGCCATCGATCATGCGGCAGCTGTTCAGGACAAGCCCTTCTGCGCTGCGGTCGACCAGGTAGAGCGCGGAAGCCCCGTCCAGCGCGGCCGTAACGATGAACTGATGGGCAAGATCGGCATGGCGCACGACAAGCTTGCGCCCGGTCAGCCGGTAATTCCCGCCATCCTCGACCGCCCTCGTGTCCCGCGGGCCGAAGGGATCATAGCCTTCCTCATGAGCGAAGACCACGATTGTCTCACCCGCGATCAGGGCAGAAAGATCCTCTCCCGCCGCATTCAGGATGGCGCCACAGAGAGCGCTCGCCAGAACGGGTTCGACGACGAGCTTGCGGCCGATCTCTTCCATGACGACCGACAGGTCGCGCATGGTCCCGCCAAAGCCGCCGGCCTCTTCGGGAAGGGTCGCGCCCAGAATCCCCTGTTCGGCCAGTGCCGACCACAGCGCGAGACGATCCGGGTCAGGCGCAGACAGTCGATGCCGGCGCTTCTCGAAATCATTTTCGACATCAAGAAGCCGTCCCAGCATGTCGCCAAACATCTGCTGCGTTTCTGTTCTGGCGAAGCTCATCCCAATCTGGCCTTTTCTGTTCGATCCTGGGCGGTCTGCCCGCCCGCCCGCGAACGCAAATCGTTCCGGTCACTCAGCGACTGGAGGGATCACCCGGTGCGCATGCCGCCGATTATGCGCAATCGTGCAGGGCAGCATCGCGACTATTCGATGGTGCCCAGAACCGTTCCAACGTCATAGGTTTCACCGGCCTGCTTCAGGATGCGCAGCGTACCCGACGCCGGAGCCTCCACTTCGTTGACCGACTTGTCGCTCTCCAGCGAGAAAAGCGGCTGCCCTTCGGTCACCTCGCCGCCATCTGCGACCAGCCATTCAGCGAGCTGTCCTTCGCTCATCGAGAAGCCAAGCTTGGGAAGAAGAATTTCATACGCCATGTTCAGAAGTCCTTTCCAGCAATCAGGCCGCGTACAGCCGTCACGATACCTTCGGCCGAGGGCGCGAACGCTGTTTCCAACGGCTTCGAGTAGGGCACTGGGCAGAATGCTCCGCCCAATCTCCGAACGGGCGCCTTGAGCTTTCCAAACAGGTGGTCCGCCAGGTCAGCGGCGATTTCCGCACCCACGCCAAATTCCTTGACCGCTTCATGCACGATCAATGCCCGGCCCGTCTTTTCGACAGATGCCCGCACGGTGTCCCGATCCCAGGGCGCGATGGTCCGCAAGTCAACGACTTCGGCATTGACGCCTTCACCCGCCAGCGTCTCCGCAGCAGCCAGTGCCGGTGCCATCATGGACGCATAGCTGACGATCGTAACGTCGCTGCCTTCGCGCGCCACGTTCGCCTTGCCCAGCGGAATCACTTCACGAGTGACAGGGCCGGTGTTCCAGTAAGAGGGAAGATTTTCGATGAAGATCACCGGATCATCATCTTCGATCGCCGCTCTCATCAGGCCATAGGCGTCACCCGGGTTGGACGGCGCCACCACCTTGATCCCGGGCGTGTGGGCGAACCAAGCCTCCAAATAGTCGCTATGCTGGCCGCCATTGGACATGCCCGATCCCGTCATCGTGCGGATGACGATAGGCACATGGGTCTGTCCGCCCGACATGAAGCGAAGCTTGGCTGCATGGTTCACGATCATGTCCATCGCAACAGTCGTAAAGTTCATCAGCATGATCTCGGCCACCGCGCGATAGCCGCGCAGCGAGGCGCCGATCGCGGCGCCGATGATCACCTGCTCCGCGATGGGAGTGGATTTGACTCGATCATCGCCAAAGGCGGTCGACAGCCCCTTGGTGACGCCGACGACGCCGCCTTCCTCCCGGTCGGCCACGTCCTCACCCAGCACGACGATCTTGGGATCGGCGGCGAGCGCATCGTGCAGTGCGAGATTGACGGCCTGGATGGTGTTCATGGTCTGCGTTGTCATCGTATGGAATCCTCAGGCCAGTTCGTAAGCGAACACGTCGCGCTTCAGTTCGGCGACATCCGGGAGATCGGCCTTGAAGGCCGCTTCCACCGCCTCTTCGATGCGCGCCTTGATCTCGGTGTCGATCCCGTCAAGCTCGGCTTCGCTCGCCACGCCATCGGCCAGCAAACGGTTGCGCAACGTCGCGAACGGATCCTTTGCCTTCGCCGCAGCCATCTCGTCCTTGGGGATGTAGCCGGCCGCGTCACCGATGAGATGGCCATTGAAGCGGAACGTCAGCGCCTCGATGAGCGTCGGCCCTTCACCGGCGCGCGCACGATCGACAGCCATCTTGGCCGCGCCATACATCTCATCAACGTCATTGCCGTTCACCGTCACACCGACCATGCCATAGCCTGCGGCACGCTTCGACAGCTGATCGACGGCCGTCGAATTGGCGAAGCTGGTATGTTCGGCATAGCGATTATTCTGGCAGATGAAGATCACCGGCAGCTTCCATAGCGCCGCGAGATTGAGCGACTCATGGAAGGCCCCGATATTCGCGGCGCCGTCGCCGAAATTGGCGACCGCGACTTCACCCTTGCCGTCCAGCTTGGCGGCCCAGCCGAGCCCGGTAGCGATCGGCATGGATGATCCCACGACTCCCGTGGTCACCATGCATCCGCTTTCCGGATGGGTCAGGTGCATCGTCCCACCCTTGCCCTTGCAGCTGCCGGTCACGCGCCCGGCCAGCTCCGCCCAGAGCGGCTCAAGCGGGAAACCCTTGGCCAGCATGTCATGCGTGCCGCGGTAAATGGTGCAGATCGTATCGCTGTCGTTCAGATTGACCGAAAGGGCCGACGGGATGATTTCCTGTCCAGCAGGCGAATAATAGGGCGTAACCAGCATTCCCGCCTTCATCGCCTTGATGACGCGAAGATCGTTGTGACGGATAAGCGACGCCTTGCGGTAGATTGCGAGTAATGTTGCCGCATCTGCCTTGGGTAGGTTTGACATCCGGTCCTCCTTGCTCATCGCCTGCCCGCAAACAGGTCACGGCCGATAATCTGTTTCATAACTTCCGCAGCGCCCCCAGCGATGCGCGCAATACGTGCATCGATGAACGCGCGTGCGATCGGATATTCGGTCATATAGCCGTAGCCGCCGAAAAATTGCAGACACTCGTTGACGACCTTATTGTGCAGATCCGTGACAAGCAGCTTCACTTTGGCGGCATCGACAGGGCTGAGTTCGCCCTTGAGGTGACTCTCAATGCACCAGTCGGTGAACACGCGCAATGCCGTGGTTTCGGCCGAAAGCTGTGCGAGCACGAACTGAGTGTTCTGGAAATCCGCGATCGTATGGCCGAATGCCTTGCGCTCCGCGGTATAATCGACCGTCCATTGAATTGCGGCCTCGCACACGCAAATGCTGCGAATCGCCTGGGTCAGCCGCTCCTGGGCCAGCTTCGTCATCAGCATCGAGAAACCACCGCCCTCATTGCCGAGCCGATTGGCGACCGGCACGCGCATGTCGGCGAAAAAGAGCTCCGAGGTATCTTGCGCCTTTAGCCCGATCTTTTCCAGATTCCGGCCCCTTTCAAAGCCGGGCGTGTCCGCCGGCGACAGGACGATGCTGACGCCCTTCGCGCCGGCTTCCGGATCGGTCTTGCACGCGACCAGCGCGAAATCGCAATTCTGGCCGTTGGAGATGTAGGTCTTCTGCCCATTGATGACATAGTCGTCGCCGTCACGAACCGCCCGCGTGCGAATGGCCTTGAGGTCACTGCCCGCATTGGGTTCCGTCATCGCCACCGCGCCGATCGCTTCCCCGGTCACCATGCGCGGCAGCCAGCTCTGCTTCAGCTCCTCGGAACCCCAAGCCAGAATATAGGGCGCAACCATTTCCGAATGGACCATGAAACCGGGTCCGGACATGCCGGCCTTGGCCAGTTCCTCAATCACGACGACATTATAAAGCCAGTCAGCCCCCAGGCCGCCGTAGCTTTCGGGAATGTCACAGCACAGCATGCCGGCTTCACCGGCCTTCAGCCAGACCTCACGCGGGACTCGCTGCTGCTTTTCCCAGTCCGCATGAAATGGCGCCATTTCCGTCTCGACGAAGCTGCGCACCGTGTCGCGGAACATTTCATGTTCGGACGAGAAAAATTTCCGCTCCATCAGTTGAGCCCCAGGATGGAGATGCACGCGATCCCCTGATAGGGAACGCCGCCCAGATTATGGGTCAGCCCCAGCGAAGGGGACGCCAGCTGCCGTTCTCCAGCGCGGCCGAGCAGCTGGTTGTACACCTCATAGGTCATGCGGAGGCCTGTGGCGCCGATCGGGTGACCGAAGCATTTCAGGCCACCATCGATCTGGCAGGGCACCTGTCCATCGGCATCATAGAAGCCATCCAGAATATCGCTGACGGCGTTGCCCTCCTCCGAGATGAAGAGGTCCTCCATGGTCACGAGTTCGGTGATGGAGAAGCAGTCATGCACTTCCAGCACGTCCAACTGCGTACGCGGGGCAGTGATACCCGCCTCCTTGTACGCCCGGGTTGCGGCATTGCGCGTGTTACGCACATGGCTGCCGTCCCATGTATTCATCTGGGATTCGATGCCCGAACTAATCGCCAACTGGATCGCCTTGATCGTGACCAGATCCTTCTTGCCCAAGGCCCGGGCAATCTCCGGCGTGGTTACGATCGCGCAGGCTGCGCCATCCGAAACGCCGCAGCAGTCGAACAGGCCGAGCGGGTCCGAAATCATCGGCGCGTTGATGATGGTTTCCATCGGCACGGCCTTGCGCAGATGCGCCTTTGGACTGCGAACACCGTTCTGATGACTTTTCCAGGAGACGTGCGCCATCGCGCGCTTCAGGTCTTCCTTCGCCACGCCGTGCTTCGCGCGATATCCAGCCGCGAGCTGCGCGAAACCGGCGGGTGATGAGCCCATCGGCAGCCACATGTCGTTGAACGTCCCCTTGAAGGGGATGGGAAGGCCGCCATAGCCTGTGTCCTTGAGCTTTTCAGCACCGATAGCGACAGCAATGTCGACCGCGCCCGATGCCACCGCATAGGCCGCGCCACGCAACGCTTCCGTCCCGGTCGCGCACATATTTTCAACGCGCGTGAACGGAATGCCGTCGAGACGCAATGCGGTGGACGCAGGGATAGGCGAATTGCCCACATTTACATTGTCGAGC
The DNA here is from genome assembly GCF_037860795.1 of Sphingobium mellinum. NCBI lineage: Bacteria > Pseudomonadati > Pseudomonadota > Alphaproteobacteria > Sphingomonadales > Sphingobiaceae > Sphingobium > Sphingobium mellinum. Next base: position 7,011 of record NZ_JBANRK010000021.1, read on the forward strand.
GCGCTGCCGTACCAGCCCGCCTCTATCTGCGATCGTTCGATGCCCGCATCCGCCAGGGCTTCGTCAAAAGCCTCGCGCATAAGTGCTGAAGAATCCGCGTTCCAGCGTTCGCCGAACTGCGAACAGCCCATGCCCAGGATCGCAACCTTGTCCTTGATGCCTGTCGCCATGCTTATGCTCCCGCCCCGCCGGTCGGCGTGGCTTTCCAGAAATAGCGGTTGTAGCCGCGCACCCGATCGCGCTCCTTGATCCGGTACGTCAGTTTCAGCGGCGTACCCACTTCAAGGCCTTCGGGGCCAACGTCCACGACCTCCATGAGGATTCTCGCGCCGTTGTCGAACTGCACGAAACCAACGTAAAGAGGGGGCGCAGGATGGAAAGACAACCAGTCAGCAGTATATGTGAAAACCTGAGACGGCTCATCGACCAGAGAATAATCCTCGAACTGGCTCGCCGGCGCATTGCACTCAGGATTTACGCAATATTCAAGCTGCGGGAACTGAATTGTCGCGCACTTGCCGCATTTGCCGGCGACCAGTCCGCTAATCTGGTCGTCCGACCGATATTGTTCGGTAAGCGCCGTCTTTCCGCTCTTTTCGGCCCTCATGCCCCATTCAAGATCGATGCCGTCATAGAAGGACAGCATGCGCAAATAGCTGTCTGTCGCAATCCCGTCGGCAATGGCGCCCGACACGCCCCGGCGCGGCCGCGCGCGCTCGATCGCCTCGGTCACCTCGAACACCAGCGCATCTGCGCCCTGTCCAAAGCCGACCAGCAGGATCTTGTCACCCGCCGCTGCGGTCTCGAGGACATTTGCCAACATCAGCAGAGGATGAGCGGCACCGGCATAGCCGACCCTGCTTTCAAGGCCATCGGCCGGTTTGCCTGCGAAGCCGACCTTCTTGGCAACGGCGTCGGCAGCGCCGCGCTGCATGGAGGACATGACAAAATGCGTGATCGCGCCGATCTCCACGCCGGCCTTCGCCAGGGCAGCCTTGACCGCCGCCGGCGCAAGCTTTCCGTAGCCCTCGTCGCGAACCCAGCGTTCTTCCCAGAAATAGTCATAACGCGACTGAGCAGCGCGAAAATGATCGACGAACGGAGCGGTGACGCTCGCGGCGCCGATCAGACGTGCCGCCACGTCGTCCGAACCGAGCAAGAACGCTGCCGCTCCTGCCCCATAGCTCATCTCCTGTGTGCTGGCGGGCTTGCCCACCGGCGCATCGCTCGCGATGAAAAGCGCGTCGTCGCCAGCCTTGAGCGCCTGCAGGAGACCGGACGTGCCCGCACGCTGGGAATGACCAACGTCACTGCTGGTGATGGCTGCGGGCAAACGCAGAGCGCTCGCGACCAGCGCGGAATGCTGAAGGTCGGCATAGGGCAAGGTTGCAGAGGCAAGATGAATCGCTTCGATGCCAGCGGTCGGACGACCATTCAAGCAGTCACGCACTGCTTCCACTGCCATCGTGATCGCGTCTTCATCCCAGCTGAGGAACGCCCGCGATCCCTTGGCCTGGCCGCGAAGGCCCGGCGCCATCCACTTGTGCGCGTCGGCAATATGCGCCCGATCTATCCTAAGACGCGGCACATATCCGCCGAACAGCTTGATACCAAAGTCTGCCATCGGAACTCCACTCATCTTGGCTGATGCTTGTCACGAGGGAGGAGCCGAAATATGCCGAAGCCCCCGCGAAAGATCATGTTTCAAATTCGCCGCCAGGCACCGTCGCAGCCAAAGCGCCCCCCGCTATTCACCGGTCGGAGGCGGACGGAAAGCTGGCCGGACGCTTTTCCATGAAAGCGCGGACGCCCTCTTCGAAATCAGCCGTGCCAACCGCTTCGACGATCGCGTCACGCTCTGCCTCAAGCTGGGCGGCCGCGGCTTGTGAACCGCTCGACGCTATCAGCGCCTTGGCCTGCCGCACAGCCCCGGCGGGCGCCCGGCCGAACCGCCTGGCCTGCGCGCGCGCTTCCGTCAACAGATCATCCGGCGCCACAATCTTCGTCGCGAGGCCGATACGATAGGCCTCCGCCGCATCGACGCGAGCCGCGGTCAGTATCAGCTCCCCCGCCCGCCTGTGACCAACGATCCGGGGCAACAACAGGCTGACGCCCCCATCCGGTGGCAAGCCGACGCGCTGGTGCGAGAACAGGAAGTTCACACTTTCATCGGCGATCACATAGTCTGCCCCGAGCGCAAACATCAGGCCGGCACCCGCAACCGCGCCTTGGCACGCCGCCACAACGGGAATCTCGATCGAAAGATAGGCTTCGACCATTCGCCGGACCGCGTTCAAACGTGACGTGAAATCGGCCCGCCGTGCCTCGACAGACTGCTCGAGAGCGCGGGCGAAACTGCGCACGTCGCCACCGGCGGAGAAATGCGCGCCTTCTCCCCGAACGAGCAGCACCCGAACCGACGGATCCCCATTGATCGAGGTAAAAAGCTCGACCAATGGGGCGACCGCTTCTTGCGGGATCGCATTGCCCAGGGCCGGGCGGTTGAAGCTCAGTGTCAGAACTCCGTCGGCCCGGTCAACCAGGAATGGCGCGTCCTCGCTCATGGCGATCAGAAAGGATCCCAGGTGAAGACGTGCGACGAAATATCGAGCGGGTAGAAGCTCGGCTTCATCGCAGGCAGCACATGGCTGACGATCGTCTCGGGCGTCCAGCCATCCGACGTCTGCGCCGTGCGGATGGGACGCGGCTGGCTGAACAGGATGGCCTCGTTCATGCGCGACGAGAAAATCTGGCCAGTCACGTCCGCGGCGCCATCGCTGACAAGACCGCAAACCAGCGGCGCGATTTTCTCGGGCGTCATCCGCTTCGCGATTTCCAGGCGCTTGCGATTGGCTTCGTCATTGGCGGGAATGGTTCCAACCATCCGCGTGAACGCAAATGGCGCGATGCAGTTGGAACGGACGTTGAACCGCTTCATGTCGATAGCGATCGATTTGGAAAGACCAGCCACGCCGAGCTTGGCCGCAGCATAATTGGCCTGCCCCATATTGCCGATCAGGCCGCTCGTCGAGGTCATGTGCACGAACGCCCCGCTGCCCTGCTCCTTGAAATAGGGCGCGGCTGCGCGGGACACATAGAAATAGCCGTCGAGATTGACCGCGCGCACCAGATCCCAGTCGTCCTTGGTCATCTTGTGGAAGATGACGTCACGCAGGATGCCAGCGTTGTTGACGACCGCGTCGATGCGACCGAACGCCTTGATAGCGTCCTGGATGATCGCCTCCGCCGAGTCCCACTCGGCGATGGAATGGAAGCTGGGCGCCGCGATGCCACCGGCGGCATTGATCTCGTCGGCCACGCGCTGCGCGGGCGCCGTATCGGCACCGCCGCCCGCGGCACCGCCGCCAAGATCGTTGACCAGGACGCTCGCGCCGCAAGCTGCTGCAAGCTTCGCAATCTCGGCGCCCACGCCATTTCCCGCGCCAGTGACGATAACGACCTTGCCGTCAAGGATCTTCGATTGAGCCATTTTCCATCCCACCTTTTTCAGAATGCCATATCGGATACAGCATTAGTTGATAGTGTCAATATACTAGACTTAGGCTGCCGCAATTCTGGCGCTGGCCCGGTCGAGCACTACCAAGTCCCGCTCCACCGACCGGCAACGGAAGCGCACCGTATCGGCGCCCGTATAAAATTCCACCCTAATCGTCTCGCCAGGAAACACCGGCTTGCTGAAGCGGACTTCCATAGAGCGAAGACGGCTTGGCTCGCCGTCGCACAGCTGACTGATCACGGCGCGCGCCGCAAGTCCCATGGTGCACAAGCCGTGCAGGATGGGGCGGTCAAATCCGGCCTTGCGCGCCACGGCCGGGCTTGCGTGGATCGGATTGAGGTCACCGCTAAGGCGATAGATGAGGGCGATTTGCGGCATGGTTGGAATATCCATGACGATGTCGGGTTCAGCGTCGGGCAAAGGCGCAAGAGCGGGGCCCGGATCGCCGAACCCACCCTGTCCGCCATCCCCACGCAGGAACAGCGTTTGCGTCACGGTCGCGCACAATTCATTGCTGTCCCGATCGAAAAGCTTCTTCTGCATCTTCATGATGGCGCCCTTTTCAGCGCCCTTGTCCTCAATGCTGAGGATGGAATAGTCGCCCCGCATGCGCCCCTCGACCGGGATCATCGAATGTATTTCGAAGGCCTGTTCGGCATGCAGCACCTTGACCCAGTCGATTTCGAACTCGGGCCGGTCGATCCAGAATCCCGGATGCGCGATGGTGTTGCACATCGAGGGCACCGCCTTCAGCCCTTTTTCGTACACGAAAGCCAATTGCTCCTCATCGGTAGGATCGCTACCGTAGCCCAGCCCAAGCGCATAGAGGATCGTCTCGCTCGCCGTGTAGTCATGGTTTTTATCATCGAGCTTGAAACGCTGCAGAAGTTCTAGATTCACGGCTCCGGGCTCCCCCGCTGGCTTTGATGTTGACTAATCCTAGACCATCTAGGATTTAGGAACAAGGAAGATTAACATCGAGCGTTGGCCGCGGGGCGGACGGGGTGCAGTCCATGACGAAGCACAGCCGCTGTCGGTGACAGGAACGGGGACTTTGTCCAAAGCCCGTTGGAACAATACGCGATCTGAAAGTGGAACGAACCGCATGAGCAGGGTTGTCGACGACGCCGAGATCGAAAGTCGGGCACTGGAAAGCGGGTTGACCGCCCGGCTGGATCTTGCGCAATCAATCCGCACGCTGCTTGACGATTTTTCCTGCTCCATGGCCGATGACGCGGCGTTGCAGGAAGCCGCCGACCATGTCCGCCGCGCGGGCGCGGTGCTGACGGCACAGCCCGCGCGTTCGGCCTATGTCAGGTCTATCGAAGGGACCCTTACCGGCATGGGAAGGCTCAGCGAACTGGGGCCGTTCACAGGCCGGCTACATCCGCTCGCGCCGCCATTCCGCCTCATTCTGGAAAGCGGAAGGGCGCAAGCCTATACGACCTACAGCCATCCGCACGAAGGGGCGCCCGGACTGCTTCAGGGTGGGTTCATCGCCGCGACCTTTGATGAGCTTCTGGGCGTCGTGCAGGCAGGGGTCATAAGATTGACCGTCGATCTTCAAATCAGCTACCGTTCGCCGACACCGCTTCACAAGGAGCTGCGCTATACCACCTGGCTGGAAAGGGTCGAGGGCCGCAAGGCGTATGTCAACGGCACATTGCACGACGGCGATCGCCTCTGTGCCGAAGCGCGTGGCCTGTTTGTCGAGCCTCGGCAGTTGCCGTTCTGACACCAGGCGGCGACCGCTTCCAACGGGCCGAAAATGAAGGACGCGTAACGCGCCGACAATGGTGAGAGGAATGTCCGATGGCTACGCACACAACTTATTGCCGCAATTGCGCGGCGGCCTGCGGGCTTTTGGTCACCGAGGAAGCGGGCGTGATCCAGGAAATCCGGGGTGACAGCCAGCATCCTATTTCCCAAGGCTATTTCTGCATCAAGGGAGCTGCAACGCGCGACTTCCATAACGGCGACGACCGGCTGCTGAGCAGCCGGCGGCGCACCGCCGACGGAAGGTTCGAGGATATCGACGCTCAGACGGCCATGGATGAAATCCATGAACGACTAAGCGCCATCATCGAACAGCATGGCATCGAGTCGGTCGCGCTCTATTATGGCACCGGCGCCAACACCAACGTGCTGAGCGTGCCGGCGGCCAAGGCCTGGATGGACGCGATCGGATCACCTTATCTCTTTTCCAGCATGACCGTCGACCAGTCCGCCAAATGGGTCACGGCCGGCCGCATGGGCGTGTATCTTGCGGGCAAGCACAAGCTGCCGGATATCGACGTACTGATGGCCATCGGGTCCAATCCGGCGGCCTCCCATGCCTGTTATGGCATGCCATCGGCTAATCCGATCAAGCATGTGCGAGAGGCACGCAAGGCGGGGACCACGTTCATCGTCGTCGATCCGCGCAAGACCGAACTGGCGCGTTCAGCCGACTTGCATCTTGCCGTGCGGCCGGGCCAGGACGCCGCGTTGTTCGCCGGCCTGATCCGCATCGTGCTGGACGAGGGGCTGGAGGATAAAGGCTTTTGCGGGCGCTTTGTCACGTCGCTCGACCAACTCCGCGCGAGCGTCGCCTCATTCACCCCTGACCATGTCGCCGAGCGCACGGGGATCGATGTTGAAACGCTGCATCAGGCTGCGCGCATCTTTGCCACCGCTCCGCGCAAGTCGGCCGTCACGGGCACGGGTTCGGCGATGGCGCTGAATTCGAATCTGTCGGAACATATGATCGAGGCGTTCAACGCTATCTGCGGCGGCTATCACACGGCCGGCGATCCGGTTCGAAACATGGGCTATTTTGGCGGAGAAGCGCCCAGAGAGGGCGTTATGCCGCCCAACCGGACCTGGGAAACCGGCCCCAAATTGCGCACCGTCGACATCGGCCCGATGGGCGGCGAATATCCGACGTCCCAGCTGCCTGCCGAGATCGTCGGCAATGACAAGGGGCGGTTCCGCGCCCTGATCCATGTCGGCGGCAATCTGGTCAAGGCCCTGCCACAGCCTGACCGCACCATCCCCATGCTGCGCGAGCTGGACCTGCTCGTTTCGCTCGACATGCGCGACAATGTGACCAGCCGCATGGCCGATTTTGTGATCGCCACAAGCGCGCATTACGAACATCACGACTTCAATATAGCGCTCGAATATATGTTGCCGACCACATTCGCTCAGATCGCCGAACCTATCTTTCAGCGCCCGGCCGGCGTGATCGACGACTGGGAATTCTTCCAGGGCATGGCGCGCCGCATGGGCAAGACGATCCATATGCGTCGGCCAGTTTATGGGCTGGCTCATCGCGACATACCGGGACCCGAGCTGGAAATCACCGACGATACGCGCGCCGATGACATCATCCGCTGGCTGGCCGACGGGGGCCGCAGCAGCTTTGATGACCTTAAAGCGCATCGTGGCGGGATCCTCTTCAAGGAGGCCGAAGCCGTCGTTCAACCGGCGGGAGAGGATAACGGCGCCCGACTCGATCTGTGTCCGCCAGACGTCGCCGCCGAACTGGCGGGCGTACGGCAGGCAAAGGACGAGATCGCCGGCTACCCATTCCGGCTTATCCCGCGCCGCCTGATCGAGGTGATGAACAGCGCCTATACCGAGGCCGGCCAGACCCGCCGCCGCTTCCCGACCAATCCCATCTATATGAACGAGCAGGACATGACCCGCCTGGACCTGGCCGACGGCGGCACCGTCAGGCTTATTGGCCGCACCGGTGGCGTCGTCATCGGACGGGTCCGCAAGGACAGCGGACTACAGCCCGGCGTCATCTCCATGTGCCACGGCTGGGGCAATCCCGAAATGTCGGGCGAGGCCGACCCAGACGCTTTCTCGGGACGGCTCGTCTCGCTAGACCAGGACCTTGAAGCCATCAACTTCATGCCAAGGCAAAGCTCGGTTCCCGTTCAAGCGCAAAGATACGACGCTTGAAGAACAGGGGCATGTGTCCACGCCCCCCTATTACTTGCCAACACGACGGAGGAGATGAATGAAATTCGGCTTAAGCTGCAGCACGGTGCTCGGCCATTCGCCCGCAGCCCGAGACGTCATCCGTCTCGTGCAGGAAGCAGAAGCGGTCGGATTTCATTCGATCCTGGTGGGCGACCATGTCCTGCGACCGCTCGCCTTCGATGCTTCCTCTTACCCTGCGGGCATATTCGACGCGGAAATGCCTTGGTACGATCCGTTCGTCCTGCTGGCCGCGGTCGCCGGAGTGACCCAAACCATCCGTTTGGGAACGGGTGTCTCGGTCGTCCCCTATCGCCCCCCGGTATTGCAGGCCCAGGCAATCGCCACTCTCGATTTCATGAGCGAAGGCCGCTTCTTCTATGGCGCCGGGGTTGGCTGGATGCGCGAAGAATATGAAGCCCTCGGCGTTCCCTTTGCGGCGCGCGGTCAGCGGACAGACGAATATTTGGAGATCATCAAGTCTCTCCTATCGGGCAAGAGCGATGGCTTCCACGGCAGTTGCATCGATTTCCCCGGCGGCCACATCCATCCCCTGCCAGTGCAGAAACCCCATCCGCCGATCATCATAGGCGGTGAAACGCAGGCTGCCCTGCGGCGTATCGCGAAATATGGCGATGGCTTCCACATCAACTGGAAAACGCTGGCCGAACTGGAACGCCTGCTCGGCGACCTCGCCGTCCACATGGCCGACAATGGCCGCGTGGTATCGAGTCTGTACAAGCAGCTTGCCGCGACCGACATCGCACTCGTTCGGGCGGCGAAGAACGATCTGGCCGACTATGCAGCGCTCGGTGTTGACGAGATTATCTTCAGCCCCAAGCATGACTCTCCCGCCCAGGGGATAGAGGCCGTCAAAAGATTCGCCGACGAGTTTTTTTGACGGCCCGGCGATCAGCTTATCTGTCGGCGCCAGGAGGAGGCAGGCTGGGCGGGCTCAATAGGTCGCGTTGGTGACCCCGCCGTCGACAACCAGGCTTTGGCCGGTGATGTAGTTGGATTGCTCGCTGCAGAACATGGCCGCGATCGCGCCGAAGTCGATCGCTGATCCGAACCGTCCGGCAGGAATGCCGATCGTGCGGATCGCGTCGTCCAGCTCCTCTTCCAGGCTGATGCCTTTTTCGGCAGCCCGCTTGGCATAGATATCCCTGATGCCGTCGGTATCATGCATCGCCGGCAGCAGGCTGTTGATCGTCACGCCATGGGGCGCGACGACCCTTGCCACCGCGACCGTATAATTGACGAGCGCCGCTCTGGGGGCGCCGGACAGGATGCGCCAGCGGTGGGGGAACTTGACCGCGGCCGTCGCGATGTTGAGAATGCGGCCCCATCCCCGCTGGCACATGCCATCGACGATGGTACGGATGAATTCGACCGGCGATATGAAGGTGAGGTCCAGATTGGCGCGCCAGTCCGCGTCGCTGATGTCGCGGAAATCCTCGATATAGGGTGGTGGGGAGCAGGTGCCGACGAAGATATCGGGTTCAGGGCACCGTTCGAGGATCAGTTCGCGGCCCTCGACCGTTGCGTGATCGGCGACGATCGCATGGACCGTGGCTCCGGTTGCGCTGCGGATCGACTCGCAAGCTCTTTCGAGCCGCTCCTGGTTGCGTGCCGAAACGAAGAGGTTAACGCCCTCGCCCGCCAGGGCCATGGCCGTGCCATATCCCAGCCCCGCGCTACCGCCATTGATAATCGCGTTGCGACCGCGAATGCCCAGATCCATGTCAGTCCTTTCCCCGGCAAGCGGCGCGCACCGTCAAAGCTGCAACCCGCCATCGACAGCCAGTGACTGCCCGGTGATATATTTCGCCTTGTCGGACAGCAGAAAGGTCACGGCCTCTGCAATGTCGTCCGCCGCGCCGAACTTCTTCATCGGCAGCATCCTTCGGAGGCTGTCGATCCAGTCTTCGATTCCAGGTCGCGCGATCAGTTCATGTCCCAAACCGGCGTCGATAAAGCCGGGCGCGACACAGTTTGAGCGGATGCCGAACCGCCCTTCCTCCAGCGCCACTCCGCGAAAGAGCATTTCGATCGCCGCCTTGGGCGCGGCCGAACAGATGTCTCGCAGCGGCACCTTTTCCACGGCGGCGGTGATGACCGCGACCAGCGATCCACCTCCGCCAGCCTTGAGATGGGGCAGCGTCGCCCACACCAGATTGAAGGCGGCGTTCACATCATTGTCGAATACCTGTTTCCATTCGGCGGGGGTGATCGTGTTGAGGAACTTCATGGGGATGTGCGGCCCGGCGGCGTAGACAACGGAATGAACCCTGCCGAACCGCGCCGCCGCCGCATCGACGAACGCCTTCATCGCATCTGGATCAGTATGATCCACGGCCATCGCCAGCGCCTCGCGTCCTGCGGCCTCCACCTTCTCCACGATGGCGTCGGCAGCCTCCTTGCGGGACCTGTACGTCAGAGCAATATTCGCGCCTGCATGTGCCAGAGCTTCGCAGATCGCCGAACCTATTCCGCCACTTCCGCCAGCGACGATGGCCACCCCGCCGGTAAACGCCTTCTCCATTGCTCAACCTTCCTTCGCTCTTGCGACAACGTGCCTTATCGTGCAGGCTTTCGCGAAACCGCTATTAGTTCCCACATCCTATACACGGACTGTCAAATGCCCAACCCCGAAATCATCATCTCCGAAAACCAGGGCGTGATCCACGTCACTTTCAATCGTCCGGAAAAATATAACGCGATCAGCATGGAGATGCTGGATGGCCTGCGCGAGGCGACGGCGCGCCTACGCGATCGCGATGACCTGCGCGCCATGTTGCTGACCGCAAATGGCAAATATTTTTCCGCGGGGATCGATCTGAACGGAGGACTGGCGCCCGATGCGTCGATCACCAGTCCCAAGGCCTTCCGCAGCTGGTATCGCCAGGGCGCCGGCAGCCTGCACGGGCTGGGCGATGAATGGGAGGCTATTGAAAAGCCGATCGTGGTGGCTTTCCAGGGGCCTTGCCTGGGCGGCGCGCTTGAACTGTCGCTGTGCGCGGACTTTCGCCTGGCCAGCAGTGAAGCGCGATTTGGCCTGCCCGAAATCAGCTTCGGCGCGCTCCCCGGCTCGGGAGGAACCAGTCGTCTCGTGCGCCTTGCGGGTCCGCATTGGGCACGCTGGCTGGTCCTGGCCAATCGTCAGATCGATGCCGAGCGTGCATTGGCGATCGGCATCATCCACGACGTCCACGGCGCTGATGAACTGAACGAACAGGCAATAGCTTTTTGCCAGTCCGTCGCAGCCTTGCCGCCGGAAGCCTTTGGCGCGGGCAAGCTGGCGATCGAACTGGCCACCGACCTTGACCGAGCGCAGGGCCGCAACGCCGAACGGCTGGCGGTCAGCGGCCTGTTCCAGGGGGCCGAACTACGCGAACTCATGCGCGCGATGCAGGAAAAGCTGTCGAAGAAGCGCTGAACCGCTTTTTGAAAGTCAAAGCCTGCCGATGAACGACCGCCATTCCGTCGTCAGCCGATCACGATGATCGGGGGCGGCGATGGCGATCAATGCAGCCGCGCGTTCGGCATGGCTGCGACCCTGAAGGTCGGCGAGGCCGAACTCGGTCACGACCATGTCGACATCCATCCGGCTGAGTGACACCGGCCCAGCCCCCGCATTGGGCGCGACGATTCGGCTTATCGCGCCCTTGGCGGCGGTTGCGGCTAAAGCGACGATGCGCAAACCCCCGGAAACCTTGGCGCCTCGGGCGAAATCGGTTGCGCCGCCGGGACCGGACATGAAGCCCTTGGGTCCGACCTCCGCATAGGCCTGACCGAACAGGTCCACCTCTGTCGCTGAGTTGATCGCAACGAAATCACGGATCGCGCCGATCGTTAGCGGATCATGCGTGACCGAAACCGGGGCAAAGCGATAGGCCGGGCCGCTGATCGCCCGGTACAGCCGCTCCGATCCGATCGCAACGCCGGCCGTGACCGCCACGCCCGGCGCGAGCGCGCCCGCCTCCTCCAGGTCGACCACGGCGTCGCCGATCAGGCCCGAATGGACACGCAGGTTGCGGCGTCCGGTCAGGGCGCGGAAAACCGCGCCGGGGACCTTGCCGAGCCCGGTCTGCAAGGTCGCCCCGTCGCCGATCAGCGGCGCAATATGGCCGGCGATCGCTTCCGCCGCCGCGTCGCTCACACCATCCGCCGCACCGAGCAGGACCTGCGGCGATTGGGTGAAAGCGGTGATTTCGGACCAGGGTATCGTCGCCTGCCCACGCGTGCGGGGCATGAGCGGATTGACATGCGCCAGGCGCACGGAAATCCGTGGCCACAGTTCAGCGACAAAATCGACGGTGGGGCCGAAACTGCACATGCCGTCTTCATCCGGCGGCGTGACCATCATCAGCGCCGCGTCAGGCGGGTTGTCGATCAGCCGCTGGCGGATGTCGGCGTAGCAAAGCGGCAGGAACCTGGCCGCCTCCCCCGCAGCCTTGAGCTCCGGCGTCAGGAAGAATGTTTCGGTCGTGCAAGCTGCATTGGCAAGATAGGTGCGACGGTTGAGACCCGGAACGAAAATCCCCGTAAAGGTCGCCGGCCCGAGCTTTTCGCCTGCCCGTTCAACGGTATCGGCCAGCAGGATCGACTCCGCCGAGCAGCCATTTACAAGAATGCGGCCGCCTAAGGGCAACCCGGCGACAAGGGCATCAGCATCCAGTTCGATGGGCATGGTCGGAAATTCCCTGAACGCAGCCTCTTGCGGGTCTGCAAATGGATCATTTACAAGTGGGTCACATGCTGTCAATCAGCATCTAGTATGTAGGGACTAGACTGGAGTCAGCGGTTTATGGCGGGTCTGTATTTCGATGAGTTCACCGTGGGGCAGGTCTTTCAGCATGAGATACGCCGCACCGTGACCGACATGGACAATATGCTGTTTTCGTCGCTGACCTACAATCCCGCGCCCATCCACATCGACCACGCCTACGCCGCGGGGACCGAGTTTGGCAAGCCCTTGATGAACTCCATCTTCACGCTGGGCCTCGTCATCGGCCTGTCTGTGCAGGACACGACATTGGGCACCACTGTGGGCAATCTGGGCATGAGCGAGACCAATTTCCCCAAGCCGGTTTTCGCGGGCGACACGATCCGCGCCGAAACGCGCGTAGAAGCGCTACGCCCCAGCAGTTCGCGGCCGGGCCAGGGGATCGTTACTTTCCAACATATCGGCTTCAACCAGCGGGACGAGATCGTCTGCTCGACGAAGCGCAACGCCTTGATGATGGGACGGCCGTCATGAAATTGAGATCAATGCTGTTCGTGCCGGGCGACAGCGAACGCAAGTTCGCCAAGGGGTCGGCGGCCGGCGCAGATGCGCTTATCCTCGATCTGGAGGACGCGGTCGCGCCTTCGATGAAGGATGCGGCCCGCGCGCATGTATCCGGACTGCTCGACGGTGGCGAAGCGCGGTCATGGCGCTTCTTCGTACGCGTCAATCCGTTCGACACGGGAATGACGTTCGACGACATGGCCGCGGTGGTTAAGCCGGGCCTCGATGGGCTGCTGATTCCCAAGGCGGATGGGGCGGACGATCTGCTCCGCATCGGTCAGGAACTCGACCGGCTGGAAAGCCGGGCGGGCATGGCGCAGGGGACGGTGAAGCTGGCAGTCGTCGCCACCGAAACCGCGCGAGCCATGTTCAACCTCGGTAGCTATGCTCCCCCACCCCCACGTCTCGTTGCAATGACCTGGGGCGCCGAGGATCTTGCCGCTGCAATCGGCGCGACCGACAACAAGGAACCGGACGGCAGCTGGACCTTCCCCTATCAGGTGGCGCGGGCGCAATGCCTGTTTGCCGCCACCGCCGCCGAAGTGCTCCCGCTTGATACTCTTTATGCCGACTTCCGCGATCCTGAAGGACTGGAGCGGGATTGCCGCCGCGCCCGCCGCGACGGTTTCGTGGGTCGTATCGCCATCCATCCGGATCAGGTGGCGGTGATCAACCGTGCCTTTTCCCCAACGCCTGAACAGATCGCCGAAGCGCAGGCGATCGTTGATGCCTTCGCCGCCGCGCCGGATGCCGGCACGATCGGCATCGGGGGTAAAATGTATGATATCCCTCATCTTAAGGCCGCACGCAGAACGCTGGCAGGAGCATGACCATGTCCAATCCCCGCACACTCCCCACACAAGAAGAACGCGACGTCATTCGTGAAGGCGTGCGTGCTGTCGTCTCCCGCTTCGACGATGAATATTGGCTGGCGCGTGACGAAGACGGAGTGTTTCCCTTCGAGTTCCACAAAGCAATGGCCGACAGCGGCTGGCTCGGCATCACCATGCCGGAGGAATATGGCGGCTCCGGCCTCGGCGTCACCGAGGCAGCGGTGATGATGAACGAAGTCGCCACCCATGGCGGCGGCATGACGGCCGCTTCGGCCATTCACGTCAACCTTTTCGGCCCGCACCCGATCGTCGTCAAAGGCACGCCGGATCAGAAGGCGCGCTGGGTGCCTCGGCTCATAGCGGGCGAAGACCAGGTCGCTTTCGGCGTCACCGAACCTGACGCCGGGCTGAATACCACCAGGATCAAGACCTTCGCCGAAAAGGTGCCCGGCGGCTATGTCGTGCATGGGCAGAAGGTCTGGACGTCAACCGCTCAGGTCGCGAGCAAGATCCTTCTCCTTACTCGCACGACCCGGTTTGAGGATTGCGCCCGGCCGACCGACGGCATGACCATCTTCTATACCGATCTCGACCGGACCAAGATCGACGTGCATAAAATCCCGAAGATGGGGCGCAAAGCCGTCGATTCGAACGCCATCTTCATCGACGGCCTGTTCATTCCCGACGAAGACCGCATCGGCGAGGAGGGCAAGGGCTTTTCCTATCTGCTCCACAGCCTCAACCCCGAACGGATATTGATCGCCGCCGAAGCGATCGGCGTTGGCCATGATGCGCTGCGCCGGGCATCCAAATATGCGCGCGAGCGCGTGGTGTTCGACCGCCCGATCGGTCAGAATCAAGGCATTCAGCATCCGCTCGCAGAACGCTGGATGTACCTGGAAAGCGCGTGGCAGATGGTGGTCCGCGCGGCGGAACTTTACGATAGCGACCTGCCCTGTGGCGCGGAAGCGAATACCGCCAAATTCCTGGGCGCGCGCGCGGGCCAGGAATCCTGCTGGCAGGCGATGGCAACCCATGGCGGCTTCGGTTACGCCAAGGAATATCATGTCGAGCGGCTCTACAGGGAAGTCGCCATCACGCGCCTGGCGCCCATCACGGAGCAGCTCATCATGAGCTTCATCGCCGAAAAGGTTCTGGAACTGCCCAAAAGTTATTGACCAGCCGTCCTATCAAAGGCGCGAGGGTTACCGGCCAGTCAGGCCGGAAGCTCTCGCGCCTTTTCACTGTCGACACGCCCCCGCTTTCCTGCCGGGACGTATCAACGAAGATTACCGCACGGTAGTGACCTGGCCGGTCACGACAGACCCGTCTGGGGCGGAAACATCGGCAGGACCGTGCGCTTGGCAAAGCGCCAGCCCTCCGACGTCTTGATATAGCTGTCTTCATAACGGATGTAGTAGCGTGCGTGCCCGCTGCTGCGCGTGTTAGCTTCGACGAGCGCGAACACACTGCCCGTGGCCGTATCGCCGGCCGAATCCAGGATGAGGTGATTCATCATGAGATGGACCACGTGCAGCACGTCAGCCTTCAGTTCCGCACCATAGGCGGCGATCGCCTGCCGCCCTTGATATACTCCCATGCTCATAGGGCTTTCGTCGAGTACACCGTCCGGTGCGAACAGGCCGGCCCAGGCATCAATCTGCCACAGATCGATATGATAGGGATATCTGTTGACCAGTTCCTGCAACGCGAACCTGTCGTCCAAACTCAGCATGACCTCTCCTCCAAATGCTTGCTCACGCGCGCGGCTCATCAAGTTTCCGACGAAAGTCGATCAAGGATGACTCTCCCCTCCGCGCTTGACAGGGCCGAAGAGTCGCATATGTAGTATGATAATACTAGGCCAAAGTGAAGAGCGAAGCGGCTGGAGGAGAAGCATTGGCCTCGCCCATCCCACCGTTCCAAACTGGTCTGGCGCAATAATCTTGCTGGAGGCTGGAGGATATGCAGAAGTACAAGAGAGGCCATGCGGAATATCGCGGGATCGTTGACGCGCCGATCGAAGACGTCTGGGAACTGCTGACGGATTGGGCCGGCTTCGAACGCTGGTGGATCAAGCCGGAAGACGGTGGGCGGCCCGGTCCCAATATCGAAAGCGTCACGCTCGAAGGCGATCCCAATTCGGTGCCGCGGACTCGCGTCGTCCGCCATGTCACCGGCTCGGCTATTGATGAAAAGCTGTGGCTGCAGGACAATGATACCAAGCGGATAGTCTATGACATGGTGCATCGTCCGAACCCTAACGGCGCCGTGCTGCGAAGCGAGTTCAGGAACTATCTCGCCACCACCATGCTCGACACGCTGCCCACCGGCGAGACGCTGATGACCTTCAAATCGGAATTCGACGTCATCGAGGAAGCCGACCTCAATTTGATGATATCGCTGATCGAGCGGACCTATTCCGATGCAATCCTTAACGGGTTCAGGCGCTATTTCGCGCGGCAAAAGGCCAAATCGGTTCCGGCATGATCCAGCTGCGTTGCAGGGGCGTAGGCAATGACGCCCCTGCAGCTCTATTTCGTACCTCGGGGCAGCACGGGGACGCCGCCCGTGTCATGAATCCCAAGGCGACCACGCTCCCGCCTCTCCTTACTGATTGAGGCAGATCAGGACTGTTCGGGGAAAGTGATTGCCGGACGTGACAGTCCAAATGGTGGTTGGCTCGCGGTCTGGAAACGCGCTGGCCTGCGAGGTGGGCGCGCGATGTCCTCGGCAAGCGGCATTTGCCCGCTGCGATGTTTAACGGCGGGGATATCCGACATCCTGTCCCGCCAGGCGTGCCCTCCATCCACGGCATCGATCACCATCATCTCGGCACGGCGCTGCATCATGTAGATCAGGCGCTTTTCGCGCGGGGTACGACCGTAGATTGGGAATTAATCGTTCCGTCATCCAGCGCGAGAACCGGAATCTTGCCGATCGGGTTGATCGCCAGGAAGGCATTCTGTTTGTGTTGAGCCGCGATGAGATCGACGCTCACGAATTCGACCCTGTCCTCCCATCCTTTCGCGGCGAGGACGATCCGCACGCTCGATGTCCGATGGTTTGCCGCCCACCTCCGAGATGGGCGGCAGGTCAAATTCACATGAACAGCGCCCGGTTCAGGCGGACAAGATATTCCGCACTCGGATTGGTGGCATTGCCTGAGATCCGCTCGATGACCGCCTCGAACCCCAGGTCGCGTCGCTTGGGCAGACGCTCCTTTTCAGCGCTGGCCAGAGCGCCCGGCATTTCCTCGCGCGTAAGGTCGGTGCAATAGCAGGGCGAACCGGGCTGCTGACGCCAGGATTCGGCCAATGTGCCGGCGTCGACGGCATCGAACCCACTATCCTCAACCAGCGCCATGCCGATCCTGCGGCCATGGTCATTATCCGCGGCGACCGGGATAGCGATCCGGTCAGGGTCGCCGGCGGGCTTGTCCTTGCATGCGAAGGAGTCCGAACCGATGGCGTTCCATGCCTTCACCACCGGCCGACCCAGTTGTTCCGTCACCCACAGGCTTTCAACCTGGCCTGCGTCGATAACCTCGATGCGGTTGTCGCGTACGGGATAATAGTTGGAAGTATCAACGACGACCACGTTTTCGGGTAATCCGGCGATCAGCGGAGCGATATCCTGAATCCGGTTGAGCGGGATGGACAGGATAACGACGTCCACATCCTTGACAGCTTCGGCGGCGGTAACCGCTCGCCCGCCATTAGCCAATATATCCTCACTGATCGACTCGGGACCGCGCGAGTTGGCCACCTTGACGTCGTGACCTGCCGCGCTCAGCCGCAGGACCAGCGTCTTTCCGATATGGCCCGTTCCAACAATGCCTATTTTCATGAATATATTCCTATGACCACGTTTCCCACTCATGGGTAGAGGGCCAGTCCCTCAAGAGTTTGGCTGAGACTTTCGATGGCAGCGTCATCCAATTTACATGCTGACTTGACCTTGTCGGTGACAAGTTCGACGTCAGCCTTCATTGCACGCCCCCGCGCCGTCAGATCGACAAGCACGCCGCTCGTCCCGAGTGTCGCGGGTGCGCGTAACCAAGCCCGCCGCCTCCAGTCGCTTGAGCAGCGGGGTTATCGTTCCCGTATCCATGCCCAACCGCGCACCGAGCGTACCCACTGTAGTCGGCGCATGGCCAAGCAATTCCATCGTGACCAGATATTGTGGGAAAGTAAGGCCCAGCGGGTCGAGAAATGGCTTGTGCAGGCGCACCATCCGGCTCGCCGCACCATATAAGGCGAAGGAAAGCTGAATACCCAAACCACGTTTCACGCCAAAATCCATCAAGCCATTATCTAGTGCGCGAGGTAACTGACTCATGCCGGGCGGTCAACCCGGCTTTGCCCAAACCGCCGTCGGGATGTTAAGGTGGGCCGTCACGCGCTCAGGTCAGTCTCATGCTCTTCGAGCACCACCATCAAACTGCGGTCGCGTTCAAGGAATCTCCTCTCATCCTCGGCGAACAGGTCGCCATTCGGAGGCGCCGAGCCGAGCCTGAAAAATTCCTCGCAATCCTCGCGGCTGTCAAACCACAGTTCCATTGCGACATCGAAGGGCATTTCCGGTGCCTCGCCCATGTCCTCTTGCTCCGTTCCAAAGGTCATGGGACGGAAATATCGCCGGACATACCGTTTGGGGGCCTTCCCGATTTCCTTCCAGACCTTCAGGCCCAAGGCGGAATGAGTATTTTCGTAATAGTCTATCAGCTGCTGCATCGACGTGCCGGACTTGCGCTTCATCAACGTCATGATCTTGAACATGATGATCTATCCTCATCCTGCCATCTTTTAAGGCAATCCATCCTTCTAGCCGCAGAGCTTCAGCCTCGCGATGCCTCATCGCATCAAGCTGTTGCCCGCCGGACCCATTCCTCCTATCCCGATCCGGAGATGTAGAAGGAGAGGATAATGGCCGAAGACCAGGCCGTTCGCTATGTTCCGATTGATGAGGCCCGCGCCATGCAAGGCCTGCGCATCGCCTTCACCAGCGGCGTCCCCGGCGCATGGAGCGTCGCCATCAAGACGATATTGGACCTGAAGGGCATAGACTATATCCCGGTCGCTCAGCTGCCGGGAACCCCCAATGAGGAGTTGAAGGCGTGGACGGGTCAGACCTCCGCACCCGTCCTCATGCTGAACGACGACAGGCCGCGTACGCAATGGTCCGAAATGCTCGTCCTTGCCGAACAATTGCAGCCCGAACCGCGCATGATCCCCATCGACGAAGACGAGCGTATGGCGCTGTTCGGTTTCTGCCACGAAATTTGCGGCGACGATGGACTGGGATGGAATGTGCGACTGCTGCTGGTGTCGGGAGAACATGGCCCCCAGGAAGCCGATGAGGCCACCCTGCTCATGCGCAAGAAATATAGCTCGCCCGTGACCAACGATTATTCGCGCCATCGCGTGAAGCAGATCGTGGGCGCGATGGCGCGCAGGCTGGAATCGCAGGCGGCAAGAGGCTCGCGATACTTTATGGGAAGCAAGCTCACCGCGGCGGATATCTATTGGACCTCGTTCAGCAATCTGTTCGCTCCCATGACCAGCGATATCTGCACGATGCCGGACTATCTTCGGGGCATGGGGGCGCTGCTGGAAATCTATCTCGGCGCCCCGGTCCCCTCGATATTGCTCGATCATCGCGATTATGTGGCGCGCACCTATTTTCGCCTGCCCATCGCCTTATGAGGGACCATCGAAAGCCCGCGCCGCGTCCATGGTGCCGATCCCGCAAGTGAAGAGAGGCCGGACCCAACTCATCTAGGACGCCCGGGCACGTGCATCAGCGCGCCGCGAGCAGGCGATTGCTGCTCGCAGAAATGTGGTATATCGATACTAAAATTTCCTCAGACGGATTCTCATGCCGCAGATTGGCCTTGCTCTCGACCGTACGACCTGCATTCTACCCGCCAACAAGCTGGCAGATCTGGCCCTGAAGATGGAGCGACTCGGCCTGGGAAACGCGTGGCCGCCCGACTCCTTCAGCCGCAATGCCTTTCATGGCGCCCGGATCGGCCACACCGAGATAAAGGCAGCTGCCGGCGGGCAGCGGTTCCGTCTGCGTTGCTGCGGCGCCTTGCTCACGGATCATGATTGGAGAAAATAATGTCTCATGCCAAGCTGTTCGAGCCCCTTGCGCTGGCTCGCGGCCCTGTCCTGAAGAACCGGCTCATGCTCGCGCCTCTCACCAACCAGCAGAGCCATGCCGACGGCCGCCTTTCGGAAAAGGAGATCCGCTGGCTGACGATGCGCGCTGCCGGCGGCTTTTCCCTGATCATGACCGCAGCAGCGCCGGTGCAGCAAGTCGGGCAGGGTTATACCGGCCAGCTAGGCGTTTTCCACGACCAGCACATTGACGGCCTGGCACAGTTCGCATCGGCCGTTCGCGACAATGGCGCGATTTCAGCGGTGCAACTTTATCATGGCGGCGAACGCGCGGATCCAGAGCTGGTCGGCACGCCGGTGGCGCCGTCCTATAGCGCTCGCAACGGCGCGAGGGCCCTCGACCTGCCCGAAGTGGAGCGGGTGAGGGAAGATTTCATCGAAGCTGCCCTTCGCGCGGAAAAGGCCGGATGCGACGGGGTGCAAATTCACGGCGCGCATGGCTATATTCTCGCTCAGTTCCTTTCGCCCACCATCAACCGGCGGGACGACCGCTATGGCGGGAGCCTGGAAAACCGCGCCCGGCTGATGCTGGAAGTCATTGACGGAATACGCCGCCGCTGTCGCCCGGACTTTCAGGTGGGATTGCGCCTGTCGCCCGAACGTTTCGGCATGCGGCTTGCCGAAGTGCGCGAGCTGGCCAGCGAGATCATGCGGCAGGGGCAGATAGATTATCTCGACATGTCTCTGTGGGACGTTTCGAAGGAACCGCATGAGGAAGAGTTTCAGGGACGCAGCCTGCTCAGCTATTTCACCGATCTGCCTCGGGGAGAAGTCCGATTGGGCGCTGCCGGCAAGATCATGGACGTCGCCACCGCGACCGACCTGATCGAGGCCGGGTGCGACTTCGTCACGATCGGCCGGGCGGGGATATTGCGCCATGACTTTCCCGAGCGGGCGCGACATGATCCCGCCTATACGTCCCCGTCGCAGCCCGTCACCGTCGACCACCTGCGTGAAGAAGGCGTCACCGATGAATTTCTGGCCTATCTGCGCACCTTCGCCGGTTTCGTCGCGGAGGAATAGGACATGCGGGCCTGAGACACTGACCGCTGTGCGTGCCGCCAAAACGTGGAATCCTCTTGACGAGCAAGCAGCGGCATGATTGGCGTTGACCAGCCCGGCATGGAAGTGCAGATACTATATCCTAGGTCTGGATAAAGTTTGCGTTTTCATCATGTCCGGCAGAGCATAATGGAGGCGGCCGGCACTTGTGCGCCCGCTTTGGTTCGGATCAAGATCTGACCTCTAAACGCGGCGCGCCGGCATGCCGCTTTCGAACGGTCGTAATCAAGAATAGGAGAAGCTCATGACTGAAAAATCGCCCTTCACTCGCGACCGCAATGCATTCCTGGTTCGTTGGAAGGTGGATCCTGCACGTCGTCAGGAGTTTCTCGACCTGTTCGAAAATGTCTGCGAGGAAGCCAAGCCCTTCTACTATCGCGGTTGCGTCTTCGCATTCCAGGGCTGGGCCCGCGATCCTAACGAATTCGTCGTTTTCGCGTCGTGGGACGAGGATGTCGCGATGGAGCTTCGCCAGGTTCCCGAATTCCAGGAGAGTAACCGCAAGCTGCTCGAGTGCTGCACCGAGCCGGTCCTCATGGAGCAGTTCGCCGGCATGCACACCGACCGCAGCATCTTCGACGCCTTTCCCGTCGGTTCGTCGTCGGTCCACAAGTTTGGTGAGAAGAACGCCTTCGTTCTCCGCTGAAGCAGGCGGGCGCGGTCCTGGTTCGCCGGGACCGCCCTTCCTCCTGGCATCTGCCTCGACACAGGGTCGACTGTGGCCGTCCGGAACATCTGCTGAACCGGAACAGCCGCAGAACAAAGACACGAGGCATGCGGCCGGATCGGAACGGAACGGGCTATAATTCAGTAAGCCTGCCCTGCTGATCGAACAGGATCACGCTGCGCGTGCCCGGCGTGGGCTTTTGCCACGGCCAAGCGACCCGATCGCCCGTCACTCAAGACGATCATGACCGAGGCGCAATTGGCCCGCGCATGACGCTTCTGCCGTCACCCGCGGTCCGTCAACGTTTCAGCCCTTAGCCGTGTCCTCGGGCTGCTCGAAAAGCTTCACGACCTCGAACTTCTGGATCTTGCCTGACGCTGTCCGGGGAAAGTCCGACACCAGACGCCAGATTTTGGGGACCTTGTGCCGCGCAATGCGGTTGAGCAGAAATTCCCGCGCCTCGTCTATTTCAATTGTCGTCCCGGCATGGCACCTGATCGCAACTGCGACCTCTTCGCCCCACCGCTCGTGCGGCACGCCCACCACGGCGCATTCGGCGATCCCAGGATAATCTCCCAGCCTGTCCTCGATCTCGCGCGGATAGATATTCTCGCCGCCGCGGATGATCATCTCCTTGAGCCGCCCGGTTACGCGGACATACCCCTTGTCATCCACTGTTCCCAGATCGCCGGTACGCAGAAAGCCTTCCTCGTCGAAGGCTGCGGCGGTAGCGGCCGGATTGTCGAAATATCCCCGCGTCATATAGGGGCTGCGGATGCGGATTTCGCCGATCTCATCGATCCCCAATGATGCACCGGTGGCGACATCGGATATCTTCAGTTCGGTATAGGGGTAGGGCTTGCCCACCGTCCCGGCGATCACCTCTACCGGGTCGCCGCGCAACGACTTGCACATGACGCCGCCCGCTTCGGTCTGCCCGAACATGATCTGGACATCGGCGTCGAAGCGGTCGCGCAAGCGTCGCACAAATTCGGGTGCTACGGTCGTGCCGCCGGTCTGGATCACTTCCAGCGAAGACAGGTCGGTCTTGTCGAAATCGGCATGTTCCATGAGCGCTATCGCCATCGTCGGCACGCAGGGGAACCAGGCGACCCTTTCCTGTTCGATTAGGCGCAGAACCTCTGCCGGATCGAAACTGCGCAGGATCACATGGGTGCTGCAACGAGCGATGCAACCGAGGATCGTGGTGACGGACCCGCCGATATGGAAGAAGGGCATGACGCCAAGCCAGGAAAGGCCATCCTTCAGCTTGTACAGTTCCGACCCCAACAACGCGTTGTTCACGATGCCGCGATGATGAAGCTTCACGCCCTTGGGAAGCCCGGTGGTTCCGGACGTGTAAAGAATGAGAGCGGTGTCGTCCGGCGTGACATTCACGCTGGGCACATCGTCGGGCGCGCTGGCGATGTGATCGCTCCAGTCGCTGGTCAGCAGAACCTCGCGCAACAAAGGCAGGGACGGCCGAACCTCTTCGACGATGCCTGTCATCGACACGCCTCGATATTCCTCGTCCGTTATCAGTCCCACCGACTGACTTTGTTTCAGGAGCGATTCGACTTCTGCCGCCCGTAGTGCGGGATTGAGCGTGACCAGCACGATACCGGCAAGCGCCGCCGCCATTTCATACAGCAGCCAGGGAGCGCTGTTGGCGCCCCAGATCGCGACATGTTCACCCGGCTTGAAGTGTGCGAGGAGGAACCTTGCCAGCCGCTGCGAATCCGCCTGCAATTCTGTGTAGGTCCAGACCAGATCGCCGTCCTTCAGGGCGATCCTGTCGCCGGCGTTCGCTGCGGCATTCTCCAGAAGCTGCCCGATGGTCCAATCCCGGATCTCCGATCGATCCTGGACCGACGAATGTGCCTCATTCATCTGATTTCCTCGTCTCTCTGTCGCTCTCCAGCCGCCTCGGCTCGGATAAGGGGTAGACACTAATTCCTGATCCGGTGGCAGGCTCCGCCAGAGGCCCCCGATATAGCAGCAAATCGAAGTTATCCAGACGCCCCCCGGCGCGGAAGCTATTTTTATCCGCACGCCGGGCAGGCGACACCGGTCGTCCGGTCCGGCGCGCCGTGCCGAACGACAGCGTCCTTCGGCTGCCGCGCATCAAAGGCCCTGGTCCGGATGCGCCCTGTAATAATCGACCATTTCCGCTATGCCCGCCTGCACGCCATATTCCGCGGTGAACCCGATTTCCTTGATCGCGCGGCTGCCATCGACATTGGGAGGGAAAGCAGACCCGAACGGCGGTTCGGGGTTTCGCGAAATTTGGGCGTCGGGCACGACCGTCCGGATCAGCGCGATGAACTCTTCCTCCGAATAGGGCTTCTCCGTGGGCGTGTTGAAAAGCCAGTTCGACACGCTGGGTGCCAGCGTCATGTCGACGCAGAATTGGGCCTGATCCTTGTTGTATATGATCTGAAGCCCGTTCTTCGACCAGGCAGGAAAGCTGGACGGCTGCCCCGTTGCAGCATTGTAGATGATACGGTTGTAATTGGCGCCCCAACTGCCGGTCAATTTCCCCAGACCAAAGGCGAATACGGGCCGCACGCACCGGATGTCCAGGCCTCGTGAAAGATAGATGCCACTCATCAACTCGCAATAATATTTGCTTGCGCCGTAAGGCGTGGTGGGCGCGATGCGATAGCTCTCATCCACCAGCCGCCCATCATAATCCGGCATCGTGCCAAGTGCGGCGATCGAACTCGACCAGCAAACGCGTTTGACACCATGGCGCAGCGCCGCTTCGAAGATATTGGCCGTGCCATAACAGTTCACATCGAGCGCCCGGATCGGGTCGGTGGAGGATTCAGGGCCGAGAAACGCGGCGAGATGCAGGATATAGTCGATTTGGTTGGCCGAAATGACATCGGCAAGCTGACGAGCCTCCACGATGTCACCCTGCACCAGGCTCGCCGACGGCGCCAGCGTCCGCAACAAGGGTGAAGACGTTTCGCGGTCGAACACGACCACATTGTGGCCGCGGCGGCAGAACTCGGCTACGGCGTACATTCCGATATTGCCAGTTCCTCCTGTTACGAGGATATTTGCCATCGCATTCTCTCCTTGGCGCCCTCGCTTGGGCTGGTGCAACAATGCTATCAACGCCCAGGACGCTGATTGACACGCCATTCCTAGGACCTATAACCTACATGTGAGTGGAGGAGAAGCCCAAAGGGGGATTAAGGTACAGATCATTTTGTCGCCGCTTGGCTTGGAAGCACAGCGGGTCTAATATGTCGCGCGGCGTGGTGGGTGCATGCCGTCGTGCCTTTCGGACCCGGCTCTTCGCCAATGGCGGCTGCACCATCGATTTTGAGGATGAGATGCTGAGAGGGTGCCTTGAGTCCGCAGCGGCCACATCTGCCTATCGATGCATTTTCCTTTCTCTAACTATAGCTTAGCGCGAATGTTATCTGAATTGTTCTTCGCCTCGGCCTGCAACGGAGCTTGATATGGATTTCGCCTTTAGTCCGCGGGGACAGGAATGGTTGGCACGGGTTAAGAGGTTTCTGGAAGACCATGTCTATCCGAACGAGGCGCTCTATGAGGAGCAGCTCGGCGACGAGACCAACGATCTCTGGCGCGTTCCCCCGCTGATGCTGGAACTGCAGCAGAAGGCGCGCGACGCGGGTCTGTGGAACATGCACATGCATGACACGCGCCATGGGCCGGGGCTGAGCAACCTTGACTATGCGCCGATCGCCGAAGCGCTGGGCCGGGTGCACTGGGCGTCGGAAGTGTTCAACTGCAACGCGCCCGACAGCGGCAATATGGACGTGCTCTCGCTCTATGGCAGCCCGGAGCAGCAGGAAAAATGGCTCAAGCCCATGCTGGCGGGCGAGATCAAGTCGAGCTTCGCCATGACCGAGCCGGCGGTGGCTTCCTCCGACGCGACCAATGTCGAGACCCGGATCGAGCGCGATGGCGACCATTATGTCATCAACGGGCGCAAATGGTGGATCACAAACGCCTATAACCCGCGCACGAAGATTTTCATCGTGATGGGCAAGACCGATCCGACGGCCCCCCTTCACCTCCAGCAGACGCAGATCCTGGTGGAGCCCAGCACGCCCGGCGTCACGCTGGTGCGCTCGCTCCCCATCTTCGGCTATCACGACCGTCCGCACGGCCATGCCGAAATCCTGTTCGAAAATGTCCGGGTGCCGGCCGAAAATGTCATCCTGGGCGAAGGGCGCGGGTTCGAGATCGCGCAAGGGCGCCTCGGGCCGGGCCGCATCCACCATGCCATGCGGATCATCGGCGTGTCCGAGCGGCTGCTCGAAAAACTGTGCACGCGCCTCACCACCCGCGTCGCCTTCGGCAAGCGGCTGTCCGACGAAAGCGTCTGGAAGGAGCGGATCGCCCGCGCGCGCATCAATATCGAAATGAGCCGCCTGCTGGTCTACAAGACCGCCTGGCTGATGGACACGGTCGGCGTCAAGAACGCGCGCAGCGAGATTTCGCAGATCAAGGTCATCGTGCCTGAACTGGCGCAGCAGCTGTGCGACGTGGTGCAGCAGGCCTATGGCGCGGCCGGCATGTGCGACGATTTCGGCCTCGCCTATGCCTTCGCCCGCCTGCGCGTGATGCGCATCGGCGACGGGCCGGACGAAGTCCACAATCGCGTCATCGCGCGCACCGAACTCAAGAAATATCTTCCGCCCAAAAACGGGGTCACTACCAATGGCTGATCGGCAGGAACTGCTCACCGGGACGGAAGCGCCGCCCGAACATCTCGCGCTCGACACGCAAAAGCTCGGCGCCTACCTTGCATCGCGCGTCGAGGGGCTGGGTAGCGATTTCCGCGTCGAAAAGTTCAAGGGCGGGCAATCCAATCCCACCTACAAGCTGGTCGGCCAGGGCAAGAGCTACGTGTTGCGCCGCAAGCCGCCAGGTCAGCTACTCGCGTCGGCTCATGCCATTGATCGCGAATATCGCGTGACCAAGGCGCTGGCCGATGCGGGCTTCCCCGTCCCACGCCCCGCACTTTATTGCGACGATGAAAGCATCATTGGGTCGGCTTTCTATATTACCGAATTCATCGACGGCCGCGTGTTCTGGAACGCTGATCTGCCGGGCGTAGAGAAGGCGGACCGCACGGCCATCTATGATTCGATGAACGCCTATCTCGCCGACTTGCACAAGCTGGACTACAAGGCGGTCGGTCTCGAAGGCTTCGGCAAGGAAACCGGCTTCACCGCGCGCAACCTCAAGCGCTGGTGCAGCAATTACGAACAGTCCAAGCTGGTCGACGTGCCCGATATCGACTGGCTCATGCAGGCGCTGCATGATCGTCTTCCCGAAAGCGAACCCACAGCCATCCTTCACGGCGACTTTGGCCTGTATAACGCCATGGTCCACCGTACGGAACCGAAGGTCGTGTCAGCGCTGGACTGGGAAATGTCCACGCTCGGCAACCCCTATATCGACCTGGCCCACAATACGCGCGCCTGGTGGGAGCCGTTGGGTTTCGCCGAAGGAAGCGCCACGACGCTGCTTGGCCATGATCTGGATGCGCTCGGCATCCCCAGCCTGGATGCCTATGTGGACCGCTATTGCCAGCGGATGGGCATCAGCGCGATTCCGCATCTCGGCTTCTATTTCGGCTTCGTGCAGTTCCGCTACGCGGTGATGATCCAGGGCATACTGAAACGGGCAAGCATAGGCACGGGCGTGAACCGCAACGTGAGGCACACCCAGGAACGCGTCTTCGCCATCGCCGCACTGGCCCGCAAGACCCTTACCGAATCCTGACAAGGTACGATCATGAAACAATATTTCGATTTCAGCGGCAAGGTCGTGCTGGTCACCGGCGGCAGCCGTGGTCTGGGCGCGGCGATTTGCCGGGCGTTCGCGGAACAGGGCGCCAATGTGGTGATCGCCAGCCGCAATGCGGAAAATTGTGAGCAGCTTGCGACCGAGATCGAGGCGACGTTCGGCGTGAAGGCGCTGGGCATCGGCGCGCATCTGGGCCGCTGGGACGACATCGACCGGATGGTGGACGCGGCCTATGCGCATTTCGGCAAGGTCGACATTCTGGTCAACAATGCCGGCATGTCGCCGATTTCCGACAGTTCCCTCGCGACGCCCGAAGCCTTGTTCGACAAGGTGATCGGCGTGAACTTCAAGGGTCCGTTCCGGGCCACGTCGCTGGTGGCGAGCCGCATGGTCGAGGGCGACGGCGGCAGCATCATCAACATTTCCTCGATCGGGTCGATCCGGCCGCAGCCCGAATATGCCCCCTATTCCGGCGCGAAGGCGGCGCTCAATGCGCTGACGATCGCCCACGCGTTCGAATATGCGCCCAAGGTGCGCGTCAACGCCATCCTTCCCGGCAGCTTCAGAACCGACATCGCCAAGGCCTGGTCGCCGGAAAAGGAAAAGAACATCAAGTCGGCGATCAAGCGCTATGGTGAGCCTGAAGAAATCGTCTCGACGGTCATGTATCTGGCCTCGGAACATTCCAGCTTCACGACCGGCGCGATGATCCAGGTCGACGGCGGACGACCCTAAAGTCCGCTCCGCAGGCATCTTCGGCCCCGCTCTCTAAGGGGCCAGCGAGACAATCGATATCGTCAGGCGCGCTGGCTCGCATGCCGGACACCTGACGGTCTCCGTGGATTCGCTTGAGATCTTCCCGCGCTCTCCGACCCCGCTTCCGCTTTGGCGGGGCCGGAGATGCCATCCGGCACGGGGCAGGAAAGGACGGCGCCATCCTGTGATCGGCGCATTTACAGGAGAACGGGTGCAAGCTCGGTCAGGCTCTCCAGGTCAGCGTCGGCATTCCATTCCGCGCCGGCAACCGCGCCTTGCGACGCCCGGATGGGGTTGAGCACAATGCGGGTCGCGCCAACCGCTGCATATTCATCAACCCGCTGCTTGATCTTGCCGGTATCGCCCCAGGCGACAATGGCGTCGATCAGCCGATCGCTACCGTCATTCTCGAAATCCTCGGGACCAAAACCGATCTTGCTATAAGCGGCGCGATAATAATCGATCTTGAGGTAGGCCGACAGGAACTCCCGCGCGATCGCCCGCGCCGCTGCCGGATCGGAATTGAGCACGCAGGGGAAGTTGACGGTCACCTCAAGGGCCGGCCTGACATTCTGGGCGGCGCTGCGAACACTGTCCACGGGCAGGATCCAGGTGATGATCCCGCTTGCATATTCAAGCGCCAGCTTCTGGAGCCCCGGCGCGTGCGCCGCGATGTGAAGCGGCGCAAGCTGCTCGGGTGCCGGATGAAACAGCTGCGTCTGGGCCATCGCCCCCAGATATTCCGACATCTTCTGGACAGGCGGCTTCCAGGAGCCGCCACGCATCTGCACGATCGTTTCGTTGGACGCGCCCAGACCCATGATGAAACGGCCGGGATAATATTCCGACAGCGTGTCGCGCGCCTGAACGGTGGCCATGGCATCGCGGCTGTAGACGGTGGCGATGCCGGTGCCGACCTTCAGCCTCTCCGTCCTGCCCAGGATGAAGGATGCTGTCAGGTAAGGGTCCCGGCTGAAGGAATCCAGCAACCAGACGCTTTCGAACCCCAGCCCTTCAACAAAGTTCGCCGTTTCTGCAAGTGCCTTGCCCGGCAGGTTGTAGGCATGCTGGTCCAGAAGGACTCCGATCTGCGGCATCATAATTCTCCTTATGCATGAGGTCTGGGAAATGCTACTGACAGCTCGTGCAGCCAGTGCTGGTTCGCTTCCACAGCCAACAGCTGGCACCTATTGCCAGAGCGGACAGCGTTTGCAACACCTCAATTCAGCAAGGAAAGACATCATGAAGATCGGCGTTATCGGCGCGGGAAATATCGGCTCCAGCGTTGCAAGAAACCTGAGCGCGGCCGGCCATGAAGTGCTCGTCGCGGACGCGCAAGGGGTGGATGCGATCCGCGACAAGGTGAAGGAAGCCGGCGCGACGGCGGTCGGCCTTGATCAAGTGGTCAAGGGCATTGACGCGCTGATCGTCTCGGTGCCGAGCATAGCGATCCCCGAACTGGCCAAACAGCTGGGAAATGTTTCGCCCGACATTACCATCATCGACACATCCAACTATTACCCCTTCCGCGATGGTGCCATCGAGGATTTGCAGAATGGCAAGCCGGAAAGCCAATGGGTCAGCGAGCAGTTCGGCCATCCCGTGATCAAGGCGTTCAACGCCGCCTTGGCCTATACCCAGGAAGCCCGGGGCAAGCCGCGCGGCACGCCCGGCCGGATCGCCCTGCCGGTTGCGGGCGACGATGCACGGGGGAAGGCGATCGCCATGCAGCTGGTCGATGACGCCGGTTTCGATCCCGTCGATGCCGGGAGCCTCGCGGAGTCATGGCGTCAGCAGCCGGGCACGCCGGCTTATTGCACCGAACTCACCCGGGACGAGCTGCAGAAGGCGCTGGCGCAAGCTGACAAGGAAAAGGCGCCCCAGCAGCGTGAGACGCTGATAAGCTACTTTTTCGAAGCGGGTGCCACATTGAGCCATGACGATGTCATCGCGAAAAATCGCGCCGGAACCGCCCCCGGCCAGGCGTAGCTTGAGATGGGGCGACGGCTTGCAATGTTTGCGCCTGCAACGCGCTTGCCGCCGCCCCGCCTCCACCCGTTGCCGGACATTCAGGTCACCCGCATCCATGCCTGCGCTGCGGCTCCAGCGACAAGAGGCCGCCGGTCGGCTGCTGTTCGCGACGGTGGATTGCGCCAGGACCAGAGGGGGGCAAGGCAAGCGCCGACAACTCTTTCGCCGCCGCTGAAACGAAAGCTGGTGAAGCCTTGCGGCGGCAATCAAACGTCAAGAATGATCACTCATTCTTATATGGCGTTCGCTCCGCGAAGACTGTAACGAAAGGGGATGATGGCAAGATCGGCAGCAGCGGTATCGCGAAAGGAAGAGCGTGTTGAACGCCGCCAGGCGCAAATTCTGAACGCGGCACGCGCCTGCGTTCGCGCGGAAGGATTCCATGCGGCAAGCATGAGTCGCATCGCAACCCAGGCGGGGATGAGCGTGGGGCACATCTACCAGTATTTCGAGAACAAGGAAGCGATCATGGTGGCGCTGAGCGAGCGCGACTTTGAAGACTTCATGTTGCACATTACCGAACTGGGCGAACATGATCATCTGGACGTGAACGACGTCATGGCGGCCTTTCTGGACCGGATCACGTGGATGCTGGACCATGATCGGGCTGCGCTTGCGCTTGAGGTGCTTGCGGAAGCAGGCCGCAACGCCAAAGTCTCGTCCCTTGTCCTGCGCGTCGACACGGAGTTTCGCCGCGAGGCGCGCAAGATCATTCAAACAGTAGTGAAGGGCCTCAATCCCGCGGAGGCCGATGCGCGTGTCGAAATGCTGCTCGTCATCGTGCGAGCGCTTCTGATCCACGCCGGCACGCATCCCGTCAGCGATCGAAAGCTGCTCGCCCACGGATGCAAGATCGCGCTGCTGGGTCTGTTGTCGCCCTAGAACGCTGAGGCTTTGTGCGGGACACCGCGCCGCTCAAGCCACCTCTGTCTCGTCATCCGGGACAGACACGGGCGACCATCCTTCACCCCCTGAGGACGGGTGCGCTGGTTGACGGAATGGCCCGACTGGGTTTAGATGCTAAATACGAAATGCAGAGGGATCATCAGTTTGAGCGCGGGATCTACCCCTGACCGGATATTGTCGGCGGCCCTTCGGCTCTTCAACAGCAACGGGGTCGACAGGGTTGCGATCTACAAGATCGCCTCGGATCTGGGGATCAGCCCAGGGAACCTGACCTATCACTTCGCCAAGAAACAGGACATCATCTATTCGCTTATAGATCGTCTTGAGCTGGAGGCGGCGGAGGTTCTGACAAGCCCCCGCAATTCCGGTGCGAAGTATCTCGCCGAATATATAGTCAATCTATTCAGCCTGATGTGGCGCTATCACTTCTTTTTTGAATCTTTGACCTATTTCACCGCCACCGATCCGCATCTGGCCGAAAGTTACCGCCGCATAATGTCCACGGCAATCGCCGGATCGGTGCAGCGCATCCAGGACGCGATCGCGTGCGGCGACATCGAGCCCATGAAGGCGCCCAACAGCCCCAAGATACTCGGTGAAAATATGTGGGCTGTCTGGGTCAATCGCTTGGGTGCGGCGCGATCAAGCTGTGACGAAACCTCCGATGGCATTGCTGCGATCTATGATTGTTGTATCCATCACATCAGCCTCATCCAACCTTATGCCAGCGACACATATATCGCGCGCCTGCATGAAACGGTGATGGATCTGTTGGACGTCGACCAGGATACTGTGGTGCTCTGATCATTTCCGCAACGGATGGCAGCATTTGCTGACTCGAAAAAATGCGCCAGGCGACGGGATGAACCACCGTCAGTCCATATTGCAGATGCTCACCGCCGCCAGATAGCCTTCGTGTATCGCGAATTCCATCGAGCGGGGCGACTTGGCGTCGCCGACAATCCTCACAGCCCGGCCCATGGCGGTCAGATCGTCGTAGATTTCCCGGCTGGATCGGTTGGCCGTGATCAGGACGACGGTATCCGCCGCAAACTGCTCCGTCTCCACGTCATCGGCGGTGAGATGGGCTGGCCCCACAAGGACATCGTCGGCTCCTATGGCGATCGCGCGGGTGCGGACAAGGTGGCGGAACGGCTTTCCCACCATGCGGGCGAGAAACGGCTCGTTCATTCCCGCCAGCTGTATGCCGGGCGCCAGCATGGGAAGGCGCGTCACATAGGTGACCGCCAAACCTTTAGAAATCAGCTGTTCGGCGGCCGCCAGCCCCTCATAATGCCCGACATCGTCGATGACGACTGCGGCCTGCCCCAGGGCGGCCGGCGGTGCCAGGAACAGGTCGGTCGACGAAATCACATGCCGCTGTTCGACCCCGCTTATGGGCTGGCCGGCATGGGATGCAAGCACGCCATCCATCCGGGGCCATGATCCCGTAGCCACGATGACCGCGTCTGGGGCGAGCGCGTCTATTTCACTGCTGTCGAGATAGGTGGAAAGGCGCACATCCACGCCGAGCCGGTATATCTCCGCCTCCAGCCATGTGATGATGTCCATCAGATTATGACGCGTCGGCGCCCTGGCAGCTGCTCTTACGGCGCCGCCCAGTTGGGGGCTTGCCTCGACAAGGGTCACCGCATGCCCGCGCTGCGCTGCGATGCGCGCCGCTTCCAGACCGGCCGGGCCGCCGCCGATTACCAGCAGCTGGCGGGGCGTGACCACGGGCGCAAGCACCGGATCACGCCGTTCCGCTTCATGGCCCGCGCAGGCGTTGACGGTGCATTCAATGCCCAATCCCATTGCCGCCCGCGCGACACAGGCCTGGTTGCAGCCGATGCAGGGCCGAACCTCCTCTGCCCTGCCTGCAAGACTTTTCGTGACCAGATGGGGGTCGGCGATCATCGCGCGCACCATCCCGATCATGTCCGCGCCGCCTTCGCGAATGGCCTGGTCTGCCTCCTCCAGGGTCCGATAGCGACCCGTCGCCAGCACCGGCAGCCCGGTCGCATCCCTGACAGAGGCGGTCAGCGGCATCTGGTAACCGGTGGGCTCGTACATCCCGCCGATCATCTTGGCGGCGCTGTTGTAGCTGCCGGTCGAAACATTGAGATAATCGACAAGCCCTGCCGCCTCGAGCAGCCGGGCGACCTTCAGATTGTCCTCGACGCCCGCGCCGCCCACGACCAGGTCGGGCGCCAGTCGCACGCCGACGACGAAATCCGGGGATACCGCGGCGCGCACTGCCGCCAGAATCTCCATGATGAACCGCGCGCGGTTCTCGAAAGGTCCGCCATATTCATCCTCGCGGCGGTTCGTTGTGGGCGACAGGAACTGCCCCGGCAGGTAGCCGTGAGCGCAATGGACCTCAACGCCGTCGAGGCCATATTGCTGCATTCGGGACGCACAGCCCGCATAGGCTTCGACGATCGTGTCGATCATCGCCTTGGTCATGGGGATCGGCATAAGCCCGTTGACGATGCTCGGCACGTCAGATGCCGACCATGGCGGCATGCCGTCGGCCGGCGCGACGTGATGCCCGGCGTGCCAAATCTGCTGGAACAGTTTCATGTCGTGCGGTCGGCACCTGCCTATCAGGGTGTGCATCCCCTGTTCGATTTCGGGATCGAATATGTTGAGCGTGGCCGCCGTGGAAGGATGAACCGAGCCGGCCTCCAGGATCGACAGAGCGGCGCCGCCCCTGGCCCGCTCCTCATGATAGGCGATCAGTGCCTCGCTCATGGTGCCGTGGCCTACCCCGACCGCATGTGCGGGGCGAAAGATGCGGTTCTTGAGGCGGAGATTTCCGATCTGCGTCGGCGTGTCGACATGGGTGAAGGTCATGGATGGAACCTGCAAGATGTTCATATTGTAGGCGGGCCGCGCCGCCTGTCATGCGCGCGCCGCAAAAAGCGGCGCGCGGCCGCGCTTCAGTCAGTCCGTCTGCCTGTCCAGGCCGCTGATGAAGTCCTTCACATAGGGCGCGCAATCTTCACCGGCGAAGGTGCAATAATAGCTGCCGTAGCCGGGCCGTTCGACGACCTTGGCCGTGGGCAAAGCCTTTTTCGCGCGCTCGTGCCAGAAGAACACGATATCGCGCCGGCCGACCACAAGAAGGATCGGGCAGGACACTTTGCCAAGCACTTCGGGCATGTTGTGCTTGAAGACCGCTCGATAGCCCCAATGCCAGTCGCTCCCGGCTTTCAGCGTGTCGATCAGTTCTCGATGATAGATCTCGGCGGGGACGGGAACAAACGGCTCGTCCGGCTCGACCGGGGGAGAGCTGTCGCAGTCCTTCACCACGCGCGTCCACGCCGTGATGGCCTGCGAACCCCTGATGTCGGCCGGATTGTCGTAGATGAACTTGCTGTTGCGCGCACTCTCCTCCATCGTCGGATAGGTCACGCCCGACAGCATGATGCTCGCTACCCGATCCGGATAGGTCGCCGCCAGTTGCGCCGATACGTTGGTGCCGCCGTGATGGCCGAAGCAATGAAACCTGCCGATGCCCAGATTATCGATCGCTTCGATCAATATGTCGGCGATATAGTCATAGGATGGCTCCGCCGACGGCGTGAAGCTTTCCCCATAATGTGGCAGGTCGAAAGCGTACATCGGACGAAAGCCGTCCAGATGAGTCATCAGGCTTTCAAAACAGGCGGATGAACTGGCCGTCATGTGGAAGAACAGGATCGGCAGCCCCTCTCCTCCTTCGCAATATCTATAATGTATCTGACCGTCGCGGGTGTCCACATAGGCTTTCTTGATAGGCAATCCATCCTCCTCTTATAGTGTCGGGCCGCACCCGGCCGCAGGACCATCCCACGCTGCTTCCAACGCGGATCCAGCGGAGCCCGTCTGGCGCTGCCATGCTATCTGAATGGATACTAGCATGGCGGGTCCTGCGTGGGATGTGCCTAACGGCACAGGAGCGCGATGTAGGTTCCCCATCCCCCGCCTTCTTGCACGGAAGGGGCCAAAGCGGTAATTCTTCCAGGCATCCCTTAATCCTCGGTGAGGCGGGGGATGTCAAAATAGGAATGACCGTCAGGATGGATGTGGACAAGGCGATTGTCGATATAAATCGCGCCGCGCGCGCGACAGGCACGGACCAATTTCGCGAAGTCGCGTTCGATATTCTCCATGGCGCCGTTCACTTCGACACGGCAAGCTGGTCCTCTGTCATTTCGACGGGCCTGAAGCCACAGGACATGCGGCTATGGCGCCAGCATGATGACATGATCGACGCCTATATGAAGATGTTGGGCAGCGATGTCGTCATGCCTTCCACCATAGAGCAGGCTGGCGAACCCCTGTTGTTCAACTGGTCCAGCTCCCAGGACAAGAGGCGATCTGCCCCTGCATTCCGTTCCTATTGCGAGCACAGCGGTTACCTGAATCTCCTGGCGGTCATGATCCCCAATCCCGCATCGAACTATACGAGCCTGTGCCTGTGCCGGCAGGATCCTGGACGCCCCTTTGACGAGAATGAGAAAGGCCTCGTCAAACGGATTCTGCCGCATCTCCTGAATGCCTGGGTGACCAATCATGCACTGAACCCCGGCCTCGAACTGAGCGATACCGAGCCTTGCGATGCAACCGTGATGGTCTGTTCGACATCGGCCAGGATCCTGGGGGAAGGCACAAGGTTCAAGATGATCCTCGGGGAGGAATTTCCCGGGTGGGACGGAAAGCATTTGCCGGCCGACATATTGTCGCGGGTCAACAGGCGAGGCATGTGGAGCAATTCCAGGATCACGATCCGTTCCAGGCCGGTCGCGGATGTGCACCTGCTCTCGATCCAGCGCATCGGGACCCATGTCCTGACCTCCAGGGAAATGGAGATCTGCCGACGCGCGGCAGCTGGCCTCAGCCAGAAGGAAATAGCGCAAGAATTGGGAATTTCAGCGGGAACCGTGAAAAATCACCTGTATAACGCCTATTCAAAGCTCCAGGTGAAGAACAGGGTCGGCCTGGCCAAATTGCTGAGTTGAGGGGTGCGCTGGCCGCCCGGTCCGGCGGCTTCTCCCTTCGCCTACCGCCCGCTCGCGCGTCGGCTTTCTGCGGGCCGGCCTATTGATCCGACCCCTGCGAGAGGGTAGCCACCATCCTGCATTAGGAGATGTGATATGCCCCTCACCGACGCTCAACTGGCCGAGCTGTACGACACTAAGCTGTTGAATGATAACCTGATGAAATATTGCCGGGCCGCTGACCGGATGGATATCGAGGGCATTCGCGACACCTATTGGCCGGATTCGACCGATGATCATGGCGGGTATATCGGCTCCGGACCGGGTTGGGCGGACGCGGTCAACCAATGGCGGGACAAGATCTATTCCTGCAGCCATCACATAAGCAATGTGCTGTCGGAAATCGACGGCAATCGGGCGAAGCGGGAAAGCATGTTTCTGTGCGTCGTCGCGTTCAAGGAACCGGCGCTCAATTTCTTCCACGCGGGCCGTTACCGTGATCTCTGCGAAAAGCGGGATGGAGCATGGAAGATCCTCCGCCGCACATGTATCTGGGACTGGTGCGATGCCAGGGAGTTCACGACCAACTGGGGGCTGACCGGCGTTCCCGAGATGTCCAACTGGGGCTCCCGCTTTCCGGACGATCCGATCTACAAGGATTGGTATGAAAGCCCCCCGTTCGCGCGGCCGCCGCATCATGACCCGGTGACATAGACCAGGCTGCGCGCGACTGATGACGCAGGATGCGCCGATCGGAGGTCCCATCCTGTTCAATGCTGCCGGCGGGGTGGCCACCTTCACCCCGCTGCTTCTCCGCCAACGCGATTGATCGATCAGGGGCAGTCGGCCGACATCGCCGAAAGTCCGGCTCAGATGAGACCAGGCCCTGCGATTTCCTCGGCCAGCGTCTGCCGCGAGCGGGCGCGGTCGACGAAGTTCGCTTCATCATCCGTCACGAGCCGGGTGAATTCGGGATCCGCCGCTATCCGCAGGATTTCCTGCAAGGCGGCCTCGTCCTTGATGGTATAGATGGAAACCGCGTCATAATCGACGCCGCCATCATCCACCGGCGACTGGTCGGCGTCGGGACGACCAACATAGAAGTTGACGGCGTTCTGCGGATAATAGCGTTTGAAGTCGCTCATGTAAGGCGCCACCCATTTCGCGACCATAGGAATGTGGACATTTTCATAATGCGCCCGAAAGTCCTCGAACGAAATGCCTTCCTTCCGCTTCATGAACATCATCAGCTTGTGCATCGACCTATCCTCTTCCATGTTCCCAAAACGCCCCATCGGTCGCACCAATAGGCCGCATATCTTTATCCTGTGGTGACAGCTATTTGCAGCAAGACCTCGGCTTGCCCTGTATGTGTAGCAGGCGCAAGTGCCGGTTTTCAATCGCGATCACATGTATGTGTTTCGCCCTTTTGCGTCCTTCTCAGGTGCTGAATCGAGGTATATCCTGCTCGAGGATGCTCAGATCTCCGCCTTAAGTCTGCGCATGATTTCACGCCGCCGCCGGTGGGCTTCAAACCTGGCGCGTTCAGGATCGCCCTCCAGAATGGCCGAGATGATCGCTCTCCTTTCGCGCTTCCAGCGCTCCTTGCCATCATCCCCGCCATAAACGGGCCCGCGCGGATATTCGGCATAATGATGGACCGCGACTCGCGAGAGCAGCTCCATCAGAGGGCGGTCCACCATAAGGTAGAGAATATCCAACATGCTTTGGTCGAACACGGCGCGCTGGCGCGCGGTGTTGCGGCTGTCGACTGTCTGCAGGAGCGCCGCAAGTTTCTGCCGGAGCGCCCCGTCCGTTGCTCGCGCTGCCGCTGCCATCAACTCGCAGTCGAGCAGCGTGATGATGTCGATCGCCTCGGGATGGGCAGAATGGTGCATCGCCAGGAAGCCGGAAATGGCGTGGCTCAAACCGTCGGCGTCGGGCCGCGTGCCATAATAGCCGCCGCCCGGTCCGCGACGAACCTGCAGAAAACCTTCATGTTCCAGGACACGCGCGGCCTGCTGCACGGTGACAATGCCGACACCCAGAGCTTTTGCCAGGTCGGGCAATGATCCAATCTGTGTGTCGGGCGGCTGCGCGACGATCATGTCGCGCATCTTTGCCACTGCCGCAGTGACGAG
This sequence comes from Sphingobium mellinum, assembly GCF_037860795.1. Classification (NCBI taxonomy): domain Bacteria; kingdom Pseudomonadati; phylum Pseudomonadota; class Alphaproteobacteria; order Sphingomonadales; family Sphingobiaceae; genus Sphingobium; species Sphingobium mellinum. The sequence continues at coordinate 45,155 of NZ_JBANRK010000021.1, forward strand.
ACCCTCACGGGACCTGGGCTTGCGGATACTCATGCTACTCTCCGGGGTGGTGCGACGTCCCAAATAACGAATATCTCATAGAATGGCACCGCCTGCTCCGCCACTGCATAATATGCGCATTATTATCTGGATTTTTATCCTGACCCGTAATACAGCCTGTCGACCGTATAAAACAGGCTTATTAATCGGCTCTCGGCTCGCCTGCAGGAGTGGTTCAATGAAGATCGGCATATTGAAGGAAACGGCCCCTGATGAACGCCGCGTCGCGGGCACGCCGGAAACGGTGAAGAAGTTCAAGGCTTTGGGTGCGGATGTTGCGGTGGAAACGGGCGCTGGCCTGACTGCCTCGATTGCCGACGCCGACTATGTCGCGATGGGCGCTACCGTCGCTGATCGCGCCGCGACCGTGGCGGGCGCGGACATTCTCCTGGGCGTGCAGGGGCCTGACCCGGCCAGCATCGGCGGCGCCAAGCCGGGGGCATGGATCGTCGCGGGCCTCAATCCCTTTGTCGAGCGGGCGCGAATCGATGCCTATGCGGCGGCCGGTTATGAGGCGCTGGCGATGGAGTTCATGCCGCGCATCACCCGCGCGCAGTCGATGGACATCCTTTCGTCGCAGTCCAACCTTGCCGGCTACAAGGCGGTGCTGGACGCGGCCCATGAATATGGCCGCGCCTTTCCGATGATGATGACGGCGGCGGGCACGGTCTCGCCGGCCAAGGCCTTCATCATGGGCGTGGGTGTCGCGGGCCTTCAGGCGATCGCGACCGCCAGGCGGCTGGGCGCGCAGGTGTCGGCGACGGACGTGCGCTCCGCCACCCGGGAGCAGATTGAAAGCCTGGGCGCCAAGGCGGTGTTCGTCGAAAGCGTGGCTGGCATCGAGGGCGAGGGCAAGGGCGGCTATGCCACCGAAATGTCCGAGGAATATCGCAAAGCCCAGGCCGAACTGGTTTCCAGCCATATCGCCAAGCAGGATATCGTGATCACCACGGCCCTGATTCCCGGCAAGCCGGCGCCGCGCCTCATCACTGACGCGCAGATCGCCTCGATGCGGCCGGGCAGCGTGATCGTCGACCTCGCGGTCGAGCAGGGCGGCAATGTCGAGGGCGCGGTTCTGGGCGAAGTGGTCGAACGCCACGGCGTCAAGATCATCGGCCACAAGAATATGCCCTCGCGCCTCGCGGCGGACGCTTCGGCGCTTTTCGCGCGCAACCTCTACAACTTCCTCTCCGCCTTCTGGAACAAGGACCAGAATGCGCCGGTGCTGGACGAGGAAATCGGCAACGCCATCCGCGTGACGCAGGGCGGCAAGGTCGTCAACGAACGGCTGCTTCAAACAGCGGGAGTGGAATAATGACAGCGCTTAATCCTGACTATCTGTTTGTCTTCATACTGGCGGCCTTTGTTGGTTTTCAGCTTATCAAGAAAGTGTCGCCGCTGCTGCATTCTCCGCTGATGTCGCTGACCAATGCGATTGCGGCGGTGGTGATTGTGGGGGCGATCGCGATCACGGGCGAGGCTGGGGCGACGCCGCTGGCCAAGACGCTGGGCTTTGTCGCGGTGTTCTGCGCCACGGTCAATCTGGTGAGCGGGTTCATGATCACCGACCGCATGCTCAAGATGTTCAAGCCTCGGGGGAAGTAACAGATGGACGCCTTCGTTCCTTACGCGGCGATCGCCGCATCGGCCCTGTTCATCCTCTCGTTGATGTGGATGAGCCACCCTTCGACCGCCCGGCGCGGCGTGCGCGCGGGCGAGATCGGCATGGTCATCGCGATCATCGGCGCGCTCGTGCAGCATGAGATGGTCGACTATAGCCTCATCATCATCGCCATGATCGCGGGCGCGGCGGCGGGTATTCCCATGGCGCTGCTGATGCCGATGACGGCGATCCCGCAGCGGACCGCCATCTCCCACGCCTTCGGCGCGCTCGCCGTCGGCCTGATCGGCGCGGCCGAATATTACAAGCATGCCCATGCCGGATATGCCGGCAGCTTCGTGATGTGGGCGCTGATGTTCGAAATGGCGCTGGGTTTCCTGACCTGTACGGCGTCGGTCATCGCCTTTGCCAAGCTGCAGGAACTGATGGGCAGCCGGCCGGTGTCCTTCCCCGGCCAGCGCATCGTCAATGGCGGCGTGGCGCTGGCGGCTCTGGCGATCGCGGTCATGATCGCGCTGGACCCGACCAAGACGTACCTGTTCCCCGCCTTTGTCGCGCTGGCGCTGCTGTTCGGCATTCTGCTGGTGATCCCGATCGGCGGCGCGGACATGCCGACCGTCATCGCGCTGCTCAACAGCTATGCCGGACTTGCGGCGTCCGCCATGGGCTTTGCGCTCGGTAACAAGCTGCTGATCGTCGCGGGCGCGCTGGACGGCGCGTCTGGCTTCATCCTCGCCGTCATCATGTGCAAGGCGATGAACCGCAGCTTTGCCAACGTCATGTTCGGCGGCTTTGGCACGGTGGTGGCGGGCGCGGCCGGGGGCAAGGACGACCGCGTCGTGCGCTCCGCCTCTGCCGAGGAAGCCGCGATGCAGCTGGAAAATGCCAGCACGGTGGTCATCATCCCGGGCTATGGCATGGCCGTCGCCCAGGCCCAGCACAAGGTCAGCGAACTCTATCAGGCGCTCACCAAGAAGGGCGTGGACGTCAAGTTCGCGATCCATCCGGTGGCGGGCCGCATGCCCGGCCACATGAACGTGCTGCTGGCCGAAGCCAATGTGCCCTATGAGCAGCTGGTCGACCTTGACGACATCAACCCCGAACTGCCCCAGGCGGACGTGGCGGTGATCATCGGCGCCAACGACACGGTGAACCCGTCGGCGCGCGACGATCCGAAAAGCGCGATCGCCGGCATGCCGATCATCGAGGCGGACCGGGCCAAGTCGGTGTTCGTCATCAAGCGTTCCATGAACGCAGGCTTCGCGGGCATCGACAATCCGATCTATTACAACAGCAACACCCAGATGCTGTTCGGCGACGCCAAGGACATGGTCGGTTCCATCGCCAAGGAACTCAGCGGCGGATCTGGACTCCACTGACCGGATGGGGGCGGGAGGATATGGGCAGCGTGGACTGCCCATATCCTCCCCCCATTAGGTCCGACGGCAGGCGTCCTGTCTATCTTGCCGGGAGCATGTCCCAATCCGATCACATCGGCCCGGATGCTCCAGGCCGTTATTCTGCCGCCTTTCCCCGGTCGGCAGATGAGTCCATCTGCTTGGAAAACCTTCTAGGCGGCGTGGACGAATTGGTTGACGCCGCGCTTTCGGGTTGATTCAAGGCTGTCTTTTGGAGGCAGCCTTGAGCCGTGGTGATCTGAGCGAAGCAGAATGGCGTATTTTGAAAGGCTTGCTGCCCATCGATGCGGCGAACCGGGGGCGCGGTCGCCGTCCAGAGCAGAACCGGTCTATCGTTAATGGCATACTTTGGCGGCTCCGCTGCGGAACGCCCTGGCGCGATGTTCCGCCCACGTACGGCAACTGGAATTCGATCTACCGGCGGTTCCGGCGTTGGAGCGCGGCTGGTGTTTGGGAGGCCGTCTCGGTCACGCTGGCTGAGATCATGGCAGACAGCGGCCACTACAGCATTGATAGCACCACGGTTCGGGCCCATGTTTCGGCAGCGGGCGGAAAAGGGGGATTCATCGACGAGCTCTTGGCCGCTCGCGGGGCGGGTTCACCAGTAAGCTTCACTGTCTGGCTGACGCCCGCGGGCGACCACTCGCATTCCATCTGACGGTTGGCGAAGCGGCGGATTGTAAAGCCTATGACACGCTGATCGCGTTGCCGGAGAGGGCGCCAAAGGCGCTCTTGGCGGATAAGGGCTACGATGCCGACGCCATCCGCGCAGACCTTGCGAGCCGCAACATTCAGGCCGTCATTCCGGGTCGATCAAACCGCCGCGTAAAGATCGAACATGACCGGACGCTATACAAGCAACGTAACGGCATCGAGCGCATGTTCGGCCGTTTGAAAATCAACCGCGCAATCGCCACCCGCTACGATCAACTCGCCGCCAGCTGGACGGCTCGAAAAACCGGTGGCGTCTGAGGGCTTGAGGTGATTCACTGCCCGTACGCGACAGCGGAGGCAGAGATGGCAGGACAGCCGGGTTTCTTTGATCTTTCGAACCGATATGAGGGGCTGAGCGCGGCAGGCGA
>NZ_JBANRK010000022.1:0-41116 GCF_037860795.1 Sphingobium mellinum
CCGCGCCGATAGCCGCTAACGCGTTGGTGACGATGGGAAAGCTGCACCCTATCAGCATAGTTCGTGGATCGGCATAATCGCCCAAAAGCCATAATTTAAACCGGCTGCGCGATCTGGCCGAGGAACTGGAGCCGTCGCTCAAAACCGTCTGGCCGCGCGAAACCCGGTTCGAGAAGCGCTGCTATTCCCTGCTGCGGGATGCTTACATTAAGGCCAGATATTCGCGTGCCTACCGGATCACCGAGGAAGAGCTGGACTGGATCGCGCAGCGCGTCGCGCTGCTGCAAAATCTCGTCCGCGAGGCATGCGAAAGCCGCATCGAGACCCTCGCCAAGGCTGCCTAACCCTCGACCAGCGCTTTCAGGGCCTTGAGGTCGCGGTTGATCCATTTGATGTCGGCCGCGAACCGCTCATCATCCATATCGGGCTGGCGAAATAGCGTCAGCATCACCTCCGCGCCGTCGCCATTCTGGACGACGCGCAGCGGCACATGGACTTCCTGGCCGTCCCCCACATCGACAAAATGATCCATCACGCCATAGCTGTTCTGGGGCGTGAACCGAATACGGACTGGGCCGTCGGCACCATCCGCCAGCCACATATCGCCCTCCTTTCGAAGGTCGGATTCGGCCAGCCCCGATGCCCATTTGGGGAAGAATTCCGGGTGCCAGATCATCTCGTAAAGCGCCTGCCAATCGCTCTTGATGGTGATGCTGTAGGTACGGGCGGGCAGCATGATTGCGTCTCCAGGAGGGGAATTGATCGTCCGCTACAGTTTGACTCTCTGTTTGTCAGGTGCAGGCGGGGGAATGTCCACCAGCGTCCGAAAGGAGGATGGTGCCGGGTTAGGAGATGCGCGCAAGATAAAGGCCGGCACGCTTCGTCGCATCTGCCCGGGCAAGCCCTTGTCTGCACATCCTTTTTGCTGGAGACGGCCTGTCTCGTGGGGGAGATCGAACCGGCACTGTTTCCTCGCAAAGCCGCGGAAAAGCGTGACTTTTGCGCGAGATACTTGAGGCCGCCGGGCCTCTCTCGCCATATCCTGGATGATGGCACAGGATGACGATTCCTTCGAGCCCCGCGTCGGGCGTTCGCGGCGCGACAGCGCCCGCCCACCGCGTGGCTCAAGGCTGCGCTCAGAGATCATGAAGCAGGTCGCCCGGCGCGGCGGCAATCCACGCCGGCTGGGCGATGCTGGTGTTGGTTCTGGGCACCAACGGCCTTTCCGGGAACGTCCGGGAAGGTCCAGCAAGCGGCTGGTTTTACAGCATATTTTCAGTGAAAATCGCCGAATGGAATCCGGGCTCATCCACCCGAATCCATCGGCAGCACCATCAAAATGATGGTGTTTTTGATGGTGTCGGCGAGCCCTTTGGAGCTGGCACCATCATGGCACTGAATCACATCCAGATCACCAACGCCAAGCCCAGAGACAAGGCCTACAAGGTGGCCGACTCCGATGGGCTGTACCTCGTCGTCCAGACGAACGGTGCGAAACTCTGGCGCATGAACTACCGACACCTCGGTCGGCAGAAGACCCTCTATTTCGGCGCTTGGCCTGAGGTGGGAATCGCCATGGCGCGCCAGCAGCGCGACAAGGCGCGGGAGCAGATCGCGGCCGGCCTCGATCCCGCTGCCGAGAAGAGGATCGAAACCCTCGCGCGCAAGGTGGCCGCTGACAACACATTCAAGACGATCGCTGAAGAATGGTTGGCGAAGAACGAGCGGGAGGGTCGCGCGCCGATCACGCTCGACAAGATTCGTTGGCTCCTCGGCATGGCGTATCCGATGATCGGCAGCCTTCCGATTACGAAAATATCGCCGCAGGAAGTTTTGGCCGTCCTGCGCAAGGTGGAGGCGACCGGTCGCTACGAAAGTGCGCGCCGGATGCGCAGCGTGCTCAGTCGGGTGTTCCGTTACGCAATCGCGACTGCTCGGGCCGATCGCGATGTCGCTGCCGACCTGCGCGGCGCGCTCATCACCCCGAAGGTCCAGCACCTTGCCGCGATCACGACTCCCAAGGAGGCAGGCGGGCTCCTGCGCGCAATCGACGGTTATACGGGCCACGAAATCACCGCGATCGCTCTGCGGCTATCACCCCACCTGTTCGTCCGGCCGGGCGAGTTGCGCAAGGCGGAGTGGGAGGAAATAGATACGCGAACCGCCATCTGGTCGCTCCCGGCGGAAAAGATGAAGATGCGCCGGCCGCATCGCGTATCGCTGTCGCGACAGGCGCTGGCGCTACTGGAAGAACTTCACCCCCTGACCGGCGATGGAAGGTATCTTTTCCCGTCATTCCGGTCGCCTCGCCAGTGCATGTCGGAAAACACCATCAACGCGGCACTGCGCCGGCTGGGCTACAGCCAGGAAGAAATGACGGCGCACGGCTTCCGGGCCATGGCGGCGACCCTGCTCAACGAGATGGGCATCTGGAACCCGGACGCCATCGAGAAGCAGCTCGCCCACCTCGACACCTCAATGGTGCGCCGTGCTTACACCCGCGGTGAATACTGGGATGAACGCGTCCGCATGATGCAGCACTGGTCAGATTATCTCGACCAGTTGCGGGACGGCGCGAAAATCCTGCGGCCGAACTTCGGCAAAGGTAGGGGCACGCCAGGCTAGACGCCGGTCAGGGCTTTCAGGCTTTTGTACGGGATAAGCGTGGATCGACCCACCTTCACGGTTTTCAGCTCACCGGACTGGATCAGCTCATAGAGACGCGAGCGGCTGATACCGGTGAGCTGGACCGCCGTGGAGATGCGGACTGTCAGAGGCTCGATGAGGACGGCGTCGGCCTGGCGATCAGTGCTGTGCGCCATAAATCACAGCTTCGTCCTGTTTCGCGCAAAGCTCCTGTCACTTTCGAGGAAGGCAGCGAGCATGGCGGGAATCAACTCGGTGACTGGCTCGTCGCGGCCGTAGGTCCGAGCGTAAAGCGCGGCATAGTCGCTCAAAGCCTGATGAAGGTCCGGCATCACAGCGATGCTGAGCTTGACCGGATTGCGATCGGGAAGCTGGGGCAGTCTGAGGTCAGCCATTTCAGCGCTCCTTCTCTCGCCAGGGTGCGAGAATGAGATCCTTGTAGACGACCAGCCGGACGGTCGCTCCGGGCCGGATCGTGATGGTCGGCTGGATGTTGAGATTGCGCGATGTGAGCTGATCGCCGGCGCGCGACACATTCTGCTGGGTCGATTCCCTGATCGCCTGGACGAGGTCGCTCTCACCCGTAATCGTCAATTGCGAACCCACCCCGAGCAGCGTGGACAGCGCGACGCCCTTGAGGAGCGCCCATGTGTGGAAATCGACCTTGTCCTGCAGGCCGGCATAGCCCGACGCGTCTGTGGCTGGAACATTGTCGATCCTGAGCGAGCTGCCGTCGGGTAGCATTATGCGCTGCCACACGATCAGTGCACGCTTCTGGCCGAACGCCACGACGCTATCGTAGCTCCCGACCAGCCGTGATCCCTGCGGTATGAGCAAGATGCGCCCGGTTGGGCTGTCGAACACCTGGCTGGTGACTTGTGCCGTGACCAGCCCTGGCAGGTCGGACCGCAGGCCGGTTATCAAGCTCGCCGAAATGACGCTGCCCGCAGAAAGCAGGTATGGCGACGGTGCCGCGGTCAGCGTGTGCGGATTGATGTCCCCGGAGCGATCGAGCGTGCCGACAAACTGGGCCTTCCGCCCCTGAGCGTTGGGGTCCCGATCCGGATCGATAGCTGGGCCAGATGTCTCTGGCGTTGGGACGACCGGCGGCGCTGAGGCGTCGGCTGCTACTGTCGGCGACGTGGCGGTGCGGCCTTGCACCAACACCCCGGATTGGCGAGCGGCCCTCAACTCCGACAGCTGCCGCTCCCGCTCTTGCGCCTGAGACCGGCCCGACGGATCATTGCCGACGCCGGTTTCCGTTGCCATGCGGCGCTGGCTTTCGAGGATCGGCCGACCCAGATCTCCGGGCAGCGGAGGGCCGAGCTTCGGGGTATCGCCATAGGTTGCGGGCAAGCCGTTCAGAGCGTCAGTCGAAGGGCGATTGCTCGGTTCCGATAATTCCTGGCGATCCGCGACCGCGCTGAAGACGCGTGGTTTCAGCGCGATCCAGGCCACGACGACCAGGCTGACGGATCCGAGCGCGGCGACGGCGATGATAACGCCGCGACGGAAGCGTATCGCGCGCGCGGGCTTCGTCCGGATCGCCAGCGTCTCGGGATCGAGCTTCGCGGCGGGAGAGATGGATTCCTCGCTCATGAGCGCTTCCCCTTTCGCGAGGGAGCGCCTTCACCGATGCGCGCGATCCGGACAACCTGCTGCTTCCTGGTGCCGAGCCTGAGTTCGGCCGCGTCGAAGATTCGGTCGACGACGTAGAACCGGTCGCGGACACGATAATTGACCAGCTCTGCCTCGCCGGTCGGCCCGACGACGAACAGTGGTGGCGCGTCGCCGACGGCGATGCTGGCTGGGAACTCGACAAAGGTCTGCCGGCCATCGTCGAACGCACGAAGGGGACGCCATGCGGGTGCGTCGCCACTGATCGCATAGTTGAAGTGGAGGCTGTCGACCGCCAGTCCTTCGGAGATCGGGCCCGCAGCCGCAGCCTGATCGGCGGCCCGGCGCAGGGCGATCAGCTGGTCGGCTGGGTATGTCCATGACAAGGCGGCCATGGCGGTGCGCGACGTTGCGATGAGTTGGAGGTGGTAGCTCCGCCGATCGGTCGTCACAACGAGATTGGTAGCGAGGCCCGAGGTAAACGGCTTCACCAGGATGTGCGTTCGCTTGTCTGCGCTGGTGCCGCTCGTCGTGTCGCCGATGACCCACCGGACTGTATCGCCGGCCGCCACCGCCACAAGATTTTCGCCGGGCTGCAAGGCGATGTCGGTGACGGCCCCGGGCGCGGTGTAGACTTGGTAGATCGTGCCGTCGCTGAACGGGAAAACCTGGACCGCATTCACGAAGCCCTGTGCCTGTGGCTCCAGCGTGGCTGCGCGATTGGCCGCAGCGACACGCGCCACCATCGGGTTGACGCGCTTGCGGGCGATCGTTCGCCGAGTTGGCTGCCTCGGCGCGGGCGACGCCTTGGAAACCGAAATGGACACCGGTGCTGGTTGAGACGTCGTGGTCTGGGCTTGCGTTGAAGTCGCGATGATCGCGAGGGCGGACGCTGCGAGAATGAACTTCATGGGCGTGACTCCTGGGCGGGCTGCGTGGGAGCAGCGAGATTGGGATCGAGGGGTGAGCCGAGCGGCAAGCCTGCCGGGACAGGCGGTCGGGCAGCAGGCGGCGGTGTCGGACGCGACTGCGCGGGAGGATCGAGTTCCCGGCTCCAGTCGACCGCATCGACATAGACACCAAGCGGGTTCTTCCGGAGCGTGTCCGCATCGGTAGGTGCCCGCATCACGACGGTCAGAATCGCCGTCCAGCGCTGCGTGCCCGACTGCGCGCCGCGCTCGTAGGCGGTCTCGGTCCATTTGACTTGGAAGGACCGGTCGGACGCGCGCACCACGCTCGTCACCTGAACCGACACCGTCCGCTCGCCGATATTGGCAAACGGATCGGCGGTTCGGGCATAGTCGCCGAGAAACTGCGCGCCGCGCTTGGTGGTGAAATCATACGCTTCGAGCCAGTCCTGGCGAACCAGCACCGGATCGAGCGATCGGCCGCGGACGTTCGCGATAAATCGCGACAGGTGCCATGCGATCTGCGGATCGGTTGGATGGTAGCCCGCTTCTGCTTCCGAGACGGCGCGCGCCTCGCCGAGCCGGTCGACCTCCACGACATAGGGGGTGATGCGGCTCTGCACCGACTGCCAAACGAGAGCTGACGAAAGACCGCCGGAGAGGGCAAGGCACCCAAACGCCATCAGGCGCCAGTTGCGCGCTTGCACGCGAGCAGAACCGATCCGCTCGTCCCAGACTTGGCCGGCACGCTGGTACGGCGTCTCCGGCTGCGGGGTTTGTCCGTAACGCTGGACGGCGCGTTTGAAGATCATCAGTCGTCCCTTTCCTTGATGTCGGGGGTGGCGGAGGCGCCGCCGCGATCGCCTTGCTGCAGGGTGTGCACGGCGATCTGACGGTGATGTCGGGCGGTCTGCTGGCCACGCATCGCTCTTGCCCAGGCCGGGGTGCCGTCGGCTTCGGCGGATGATCCTACTTCGGCCCGGCCGCTGCGGTTGAGGGCATTCCAGGCCGCAGCCCGACCCTGCGAAGCGGCTTCGCCCAGGCCGAGCGCACTCGAGGCACGGTCGCGGGCGGCATTGCCGGCGGCGCGCGCCACGCCGCCAAGGCCAGCCGCCATCGTCGGTGACGACGCGGTTTCCTTCCCCAGCGTGTAGGCGGTCGAAGCTGCCGACCCCATCGAGGTTCCGGCCCGCACCGCGCCGAGTGCCGCGCCGCCAAGTGCGCGCGCCCCGCCAATGGCTGCGCCGCCTGCAAGCATCGTGATCCCCGCCGCGCCGACGGTCGTTCCAAGCGCGGCACCGGCCCCGAGTTGCGGAGCGCCCGCGACGAGTCCCGAAGCAATGCTGGGACCGAAAATGCCGAGACCGAACATGGTGAGGCTGGCGAGCATCAGGCTCAGTGCCTGGTTGATATCGGGCTCTTGGCCCTGCAGCGCGGACGTGAACTCGGTGAAGAAGTTCGATCCGATGCCGACGATGACCCCGAGCACCATCACCTTGATGCCCGACGACACGACGTTGCCGAGGACGCGTTCGGCCAGGAAGCTGGTCCGATTCCAGAGCGCGAAGGGCACGAGGATGAAGCCGGCCAGCGAAGTCAGTTTGAACTCGATGATCGTGACGAACATCTGCACCGCGAGGATGAAGAAGGTGATGATCACGATCGCCCAGGCGAACAGCAGCACGGCGATGGTCAGGAAATTATCGAAGAAGCTGACGAAGCCCGTCAGCTCGGACACCTGCTGAAGCAGCGGCCACGCGGCGGAGAACCCCGTGCCGGCGAGGCGGCCCGGCTTGAGGAGGTCCGCTGCCGATAATGTGCCGCCGCCTGCGGTCAGGCCAGCCTGCGCGAACGAGCGGAAGATGATGTCGGCAAGCGTCGAGAAGCTGTTCAGGATGAACGCGAACGCGCCGATGTAGAGGATCTTCTTGAGGAAGCGGCCGATCACATTGTCGTCGCCACCCATCGCCCAGAAGAGTCCGGCCAGCGTGACGTCGATGCCGATCAACGTCACGGTCAGGAAGTGAACGTCACCGCCGAGCAATCCGAAGCCGGCGTCGATGTAGGTGATGAACGCCTGCATGAAGCGGTCGATGACATTGAGATCATTCACGGCTGTTGGTTCCTCGGCGAAGTGAACGAGGCCGCGGGGCGAGGCCGGGGGAGCGAAGCCCCGCCCCGCGGCGGACGACGACGGGAGGCGAACCGTCGCCGCCCTCCGGCGCGCCTATTGGGGGGTGTAGGCAGTGCCGGAACCGAGGAACTTCTTGGTCGCCGCTTGCGCATCGATCTGCGCCTGCGCCTGCCGCGCGCGCTCGATCGTCTCGGCGCGATACTGGGCGGCCATCATGTTCTGGATCTGGAACTGCTGCTTGGCGCTGAGCGCGAGCAGCTGGTTGGTGGCTTGTTGCGCCTGCAAGGATCCTTCGGCGCCTTGGCTCTTCGCGACCAGCGACGACAAGGTCTGGGCATCGGCCGCGACGTTTTCGGCGACCTGTGCCTGCACGGTCATCGTGTGCTGGTAGGCGGTCATCGCGGTGTCGAGGCGAGAGCGCGCGGCAACGACCTGGTCGTTCATCCGCAATGCCTGGCCGAAGCTCTGCGGGAAGAGCTGGTGGAATTGCTGGTCGATACCGGAGACCTGAAGCCGGATGCCCTGGGCTTGTCCCATCAGCCGATCGACCTGTTGCAGCGTCTGGGTCAGCGCCTGCAGCTCGGGGAAATCGATCGTGGTCAGGTTCTTCGCCTGGTTGAGCAGGCTACGCGCCTGGTTCTGCAGCGACTGGATCTGGTTGTTGATCTGGGTGAGCGTCCGGGCGGCCGTCAGGATGTTCTGGCTGTAGTTGCTCGGATCGAACACCGTCAGTTGCGCGCGGGCAGGCGTGCTTGTCATGGCCAGGGCCACGGCAAGAGAACCGGCGGTACCGACGCCTAGCGCGCCTGCGATCAGATATTTGCGGGTTGGTAAGTGGCGATAGTTGCGCACGGGCAGACTCCTCGGTTGGGGAAAGTCTGCAAGTTCGATCAACTCGGCTTTAAGCGGCAGAACCTATCTGGTGACGCTGGGTGCTGTTCGGGGGACACGGACCTCAAGCCACCTGATATTGAAATCGGGCACGACTGTTTTCGTCGATATTTCGGTCGAATGGCAGACTGGGGCTTCCCCTTTCCGCTCAAATCGCGCAGATTGCCGTTCGGCTTTTGTTCGCACTTAGCTAGATCATCAGTGGGGCATATTCGTCTTGGCAGTCAGAATGCCGACATCCGGCATAAACCCGTCAGAAATTCAACGTGCGGTGCCGGGCCGGCTTCGATCGCTGCTGCGTGGGCAGCCTGATCCGGTTCTTCTGCTTGGCGCGGGCGCGTCAATTTCGTCAGGAGTTCCAGCTGCCGGCGAAGCCGTCGAGAGAATCGCGAGATGGCGGTGGTGTCTAGACAATGATCGACTGCCGAATGACCCCAGTGTCCGCCGCGCTGATTACTGGCCTTGGCTGGCCGCGCAGCCCTGGTTTTCGGCCGATGTTCATCTTGCGGAACTGTATCCGGACGCGGTCAAGCATTTGCTGAATGTCGCAAATGACCGGCGCGTCTTCTTCGAGGACATGATACATCCGCCGGTGCACCCCAACCGGGGCTACAAGGGCCTTGCTAATATCCTCCACCAAGGCTGGATCACCACCGTTCTCACGACAAATTTTGACGAATGCATCCAGAACGCCCGTGTATTGGTTACACGTCCCCACCATTTGGTTGCCATCAAGACGCCGTCAGACTTGGTCCGTTTTTCTTCTGCGCCGGAAAACCCCCAACTCGTCTATCTCCATGGCTCGGTTGAGCATCTGACCGACAAAAATCTGACGGTCGATGTGCAGAACATGGATAGCGAGATTGTTGAGCGCGTCCGCCCACTGCTCCGTGATCACCCGATCATCGTCGTAGGCTATCGGGGCGCAGAGCCCTCGGTGATGAGGGGCCTGTTTCTCGACAACATTGGCTACGCGAACAATTTCTATCACGGTATCTACTGGTGTGTGCTGGATCGGGAGATCGACGCGCCAATGCCGCCGATGGTGTCGGAACTCGCGTCAGCGATTGGTGGCAACTTCACCAAGGTACCGATCTCGAGCTTTGATGATCTCTTCGAGATCGAATTATACAATCGGTTGGTCGCCGAGGGCGCGCAGCCAACCCGTCGGAGCCATGGCTATCGGCCAACCGAACTGCCGCTGGATATGAGTCCGATGGACGGTGGTTCGTTGGACGGCGTCGACCGCGTTCTGCTTTTCACGCGCTTGCGCGAATATGCGGCAGTTCTGAACAACTGGGCGCCGGAATCGTACCAGGAAGAATGGACGCTCGGGATCGCAACGACTTTCAACCTGCTCATGGCCCGTGACGGTTCTACCGTTCCCACCGTGGCGGGTTGGCTGTTGTTCGCGAATGATCCCTCCACACTAGTGCCGAACGCGTTCGTTCGCTTTCATGCCAAGGGCCCGGTAACCTGGCTCCGCCAATGCCTCGGGGACGATATTGATCTCGTGCCTGAGGCCGATGAAGGGGACCGTCTTGTCGATGTGGAAATCCGAGGCAACCTGTGGTCGCAACTCGACCAACTCACCGAGCTTTTGTCGCGCGTCAATCGGCAGTTTCGTCTGAAGCAGGAGGTGTCGCGGCAGGTTCGCTCCTACAGCCCATTGGCGCTCAAGGAGATGATCGTGAATGCGCTGGTGCACCGAGACTATGCGTGTGCCGGTCCGGTCGAAATCCTCGTGACCCCGGAGCGGATTGTCACGCGGAGCCCAGGCGGCTTGGTGGATACGGTTGCGGCTCAAATCTACGATCAAGAACTTCAGGCGCTCATTAAGAGCGGCCAGCGGAGCATCAAAGGTTACCGAAATCCCGTCATCTCCGATCTCTTCTATGGTGGCGGCCAGATGGACCACACCGGGTCCGGTTTGTCGGACATGTGGAAGGAGACCATCAACAATAATGGCGACGTGGACTTCGGGCCAAGGGACGAAAATAGGGCATTCGCCGTTGAAATCCGGGCACGCCCGGAGGCTGTGGACGACATCACGAATACCGCTATCGCAGATGAATCGCAGGTCACGCGCTTCACCACGAACCTTCTACCTATCCATACGATGCCAGATCGAATCTGGCATGCTGGAACGACTGCAACGTACACTGGGGGGCTCTTTCGGTCGGCGGGCGATCTGCCGGTGCCGCCCGGGCATGTGCAAGATGGTCGCTTCTATACGCTCTATGACCTCGACGACGTCGCCGACGCGCTAGTGACGCCGTTCGATCCCGGCGATATCGAGACGGTCACCCCCGAGGAACTCATTGAGCTTCCCAACGGCGAGAATATTCTGATCAAACTCCTGGTAGATGCCGTGCTCGGACATTGCCGCGCGCTCGGAATGCAGATCGATTTCAAGCGGAAGCGTGCTCATTTCCCTCGTTTCGAGGAGGAGCATGAACGTCGGATCACATACAAAGCCCGGTACAAGCGGGCCACCAGAACCGTCGTCAAGGCTAGGACTAAGAGGGATACCGGGGACATCTCCTACTATGAGCACAAAGCTCTCTCGATTTCGGTCGCTCCCTATGGTTCCGAGTGGTGCATAATTCTCTCGCCCGGCTACGCCTTTACGCGGAACGGTTTCGGTCGGCTGATCGGCAACGAGCTCATCAACAGCCTGTCGACACGGCGGGCTGCAAAGGATTTCAATTCGAACGTCCATAACGACCTTGCCTTCTGGCAGGCTATGCTGGCGGATCAAGCAGAGGGGGTTTTCTCGCTTCAGCCCGATGTGCGGGATGAACTATCAATGTTCGCTCCCAATATCGTGATCAGCAATCAGCTTCCCGCGGCGTCCTTGAATTCCAATGCACTGGATGAGTTGGCGAGCATTCAAGTCGATCATATCGATGAGCTCGACGAGCTTGATGAAGAACTTTCCGCGATGGCGGACATGGTCGAACTGGACGATCTTCGGGAGCCGGAGCCGGTGAGTGCTTCCGATCGGGCGAACGACGATGACTGAGCTCTCGCTCTTCGAATTGCGCCCGCCGCCTTTGCAATTCGGTGGCGCTGCATCGACGTCCGATCCCAAGTCGGGCCTCGACAGTGCCGGCCCCTTTGATCTGCGGTTTGGGTCAGCGCGAAAGGACGCGATCTATGTTGGCGTGATCGGCCCTGCGGACGTTGTTGATAGTGCGCAGAAATGGTTGACCCGCTGCGCGGCCGGGATACCGTCGTTCGGACAGGGTACGGCGCTGCGGCGACCGTTCCCAGGCTTTGCGGAGGTTTTCCGGAAGAAGCTGGTCTTTTCGGCGCATCTCACCATCGTTCTGAATGAAGCGCATACCGACCCGCTCGAGCAAGCTCTCGCGGGAACCGATGCGTTCCAGCGTTTTCAGACGGTCGTCGATCTCTACGATATCGCGCTTCAGCGGTTGGCCGGACGCGATGTCAACCGACCCGATGTGGTCCTAGTTTGCCTTCCGCAAAGCGTGCTCGATAAGTGTAGGACGGTCGAACGGCAAAATACCGAGGCCGAACGCGAGCGGGCCAAAGCGATCCGAAAAGCGCGTGCCAGTCGGCAGACCGACTTTTTCGACCTGCTCGACGAAGTCGAGGAAAGCGAGGATGACTTCCTCAAGCGCGATTTGCGACACGCACTGAAGGCCAAAGCTTTGGCGGCGCGGCTGCCGATCCAGATCGTCACGCCCCGACTGCTGGAGGATGGACCCAAGAGCGAGGATCCTGCCACCCGCGCCTGGAACTTCTCGGTCGGCCTATATTATAAAGCGGGGGGCGTTCCGTGGCGTTTAAGTCCGCCTGGTCCCGAGACCTGCTTTGTCGGGATCAGCTTCCATCATTATCGAACAAAACAGCGACACGTTGTACAATCGAGCCTCGCCCAGGCTTTCTCGAGCGAGGGCGAGGGTTTCGCGATCCGAGGAGCGGGTGTGCCGGCGGAAGCGGACCAGCGTCTGAACGTTCATCTGTCTGAAGATCAGGCATTTGAACTCGGAGAGCGCATAATTGCTGAATATGCGTCGCGAACTGGCCGATCGCCACTTCGGCTTGTGATTCACAAGACCAGCCAGTTTGACGATGCAGAGATTAGGGGATTCCGCGCGGCGCTCGGAGACATCCCGATCGTCAGCCTCGTTACAATGGTCCCAAGCGCCTTTCGCCTTGTGCGCTTCGGCATGTATCCGCCCAAGGTGGGCACGATCTGCACCGTGAACGGGGCGCGGACTTTTCTTTACACATCTGGCTATATCCCTGAAATTGAGACCTATCCTGGCCCGCATATCCCACAGCCATTTGAGGTGCGCTCGATCGGCCCCGAAGACTCGTTGTCGGCCGCAACCGATATCTTTAACTTGACGCGGATGAATTGGAACACGGCTGATATTCGTGGGAAATGGCCCGTGACACTTTCGTTCGCTCGCCGTGTTGGCGGCATTCTAAACGAATATGGCGAGCAGGATCCGGACGAAACCTCATTTCGATACTTCGTATAAGGGCAGCAATTGACTGCTAGTCCCGCCAATTGGGTCGGCTCCTATTGTAGCCTTTATATTTTCGGCGTCAGAAGCTCTTTTAGCAAATGCCGGCTACTGCCGGAATACTCAGGTTCGATGGCAGGACGATGCAGAGAGGGGTACTTAGCCGCCAGCGCGCTTTTCAGACGTTGGCTTTGTGCGGATGTCCTCGAAGCAACTCAGCTACCCAGTCGAAACCAGCATCGACGAGGAAGCGCGCAGCGAAATCCGCCTTGCCGCCGTCGGCGATCATCGCGTCGATCCGCGCTTGGGTGGCCGGGTTGGAGGCACCGCAGAGCGCCAGCGCGATCGGCCCCAGCCCTAGCTCGAAGAGCCGATTGCCGCGCGCCGACTGCAGGTAATATTGCCGCTTTGGTATGGCGCGGCTGACCAGTTCGATCTGGCGATCGTTCAGTCCGAACCGCTCATAGGCTTCGCGGCTTTGCGGCTCGATCGCGCGATCATTGGGCAGCAGGATACGCTGTGGGCAGCTCTCGATGATCGCGGGCGCAATGCTGCTCGATGCGATGTCGGCGAGACTCTGCGTCGCGAACAGCACCGCGACGTTCTTCTTGCGCAGCACCTTCAGCCATTCGCGGATGCGCGCTGCAAACAGCGGATGGTCGAGGAATATCCAGGCCTCGTCGAGTACCAGCAGGGTCGGCCGGCCATCGAACCGCTCTTCCAGCCGGTGGAAGAGATAGGTCAGCACGGGCGCCACCACGCCGGCCTGGCCCATTAGCTCCTCGGTCTCGAAGCACTGCACATCGGCGAAGGCGAGATGCTGCTCGGCCGCGTCGAGCAGCCGTCCATAGGGGCCGTCCAGCGTGTAGGCGCCGAGCGCGGTCCGAAGCGCATTGGATTGGAGGAGCAGAGTCAGCCCGGTAAGGGTGCGTTCCTCGGGCGGCGCAGAAGCGAGGCTGCCGAGCGCCGACCAGACGGCATTCTTCACCTCGGGCGTGACGAGGACCTTTTCGTGCGCGAGCAGCGCCGCGATCCATTCCGCCGCCCAGCTCCGCTCGGTGGTGTCATCGATCCTGCGCAAAGGCTGGAACGCCAGCGTCTCACCCGCATCGGCACCGAGTCCGAGCGCATGGTGTGCGCCGCCCATCGCCAGCACGGCCGCCCGTGCGGAAAACCCCTTGTCGAAGATATAGACTTGGGAGCCGGGGTAGCGCCGGAACTGAAGTGCAATCAGCGCGAGCAACACCGATTTGCCGGCGCCCGTCGGTCCGACCACCAGCATGTGCCCGACGTCGCCGACGTGGGTCGACAGGCGGAACGGCGTCGAACCTGCCGTGCTGGCATGGAGCAACGGAGGACCGTCGAGATGGGCGTTGCGGACAGGGCCGGCCCAGACCGACGACAGCGGCATTAGATGCGCGAGGTTCAGCGTGTGGACCAGGGGCTGTCGGACGTTCGCGTAGACCTGACCGGGCAGCGACGACAGCCACGCCTCGACCGCATTGACGCCTTCTCGTATCGTCGTGAAGCCGAGCCCGTTGACGATCCGCTCGACCCGCCTGACCTTGTCTTCGACGCCGGCGCGATCACTATCGCTGACCGTGATTGTCGTGGTCAGTTGGCCGAACGCGACATGGTCGCCGCCCAGGACCTGAAGCGCGAGGTCGGCATCGAGCACCTTGTTGTCGGCGTCGGTGTCGAGCAGCTGCGATGGCTGGTTGTACATGATCTCGCGCAGGAGCGCCGTGATCGACTTGCGCTTGTTGAACCACTGCCGACGTAGCTTTGTCAGCGCCTTGGTGGCGTCGCTTTTGTCGAGCGCGAGAAAGCGCGTGACCCAGCGATAGCCGAAGTCCTGACGGTTGAGCGCATCGAGGATTCCCGGCCGGCTCATGCTTGGGAAGCCAAGCACGGTAAGGGTGCGAAGGTGGGTCCCGCCGAGCCGCGGCTCCAGCCCGCCGGTCAGCGGCGTATCGACGAGCAACGCGTCCAGATAGACCGGCGTCTCCGGGACCGCGACATGATGCGGGCGATTGGAGATCGTACCATGCAGGAAGGTGAGCGTCTCGGAGTCATCGAGCGCGCGGACCTCGGGCATGAAGCTCGCGAAGAGATCCAGGGCGCGATCGCTTTCGGCGACGAAGCTGGACAGCGCTCCATGCCAGTCGCGGCCCTTGTCCGCATCGGGCCGCTCGACCAGCGAACGGCCGGCCGCCTCGGCGCTATCCGGCGTGGGCAGCCAGGTCAGTGTAAGATGGTAGCGGCTTTCATAGTGCTCGTCTTCGCCAAGGAAGGCGGCGCGGCGTTCCTGGTCGACCAGCCAGGACGCGGCGTCCGGAAACTCGCTGTCGGGGTAGGCAGATGCCTCGCGACGTTCGGCCTCGAAGAACAGCGCCCAGCCCGTCCCGAACCGCTTGAGCACATTGTTGGCCCGAGCACAGGCCGAGATCAGCTCGCCCTCGGTCGCGGATTCCAGGTCGGGTCCTCGGAAGCGCAGCGTCCGCTGGAAGCTCCCGTCCTTGTTGAGGACGATGCCCGGCGCGACGAGGGCCGCCCATGGGATATGGTCCGCCAACCGGTCGGGCCGGTGACGATATTCGGCGAGATTCAGCACGCGAAATAGCCTTTCTGGCGGAGATGACGGATCATCACGGGTGCGAAGTCCGGGTCGCGGCGCGCGGCGAAGACGGCGATGCTGTGGCCGACCGCCCAGAGCACGAGACCGGCGATCCATTGCTGGAGGCCGAGGCCGACGGCGGCGGCCAGCGTTCCGTTGACGATCGCGAGCCCGCGCGGTGCGCCGCCGAGTAGGATCGGTGATCCGAGGCTCCCGTGGATGGGAGCCTCGAACCCTTCGAGATGTTGGCCGGCGCCAATCACGCGATCAGCGCCCCACCGCCGAAGCTGAAGAAGCTGAGGAAGAAGCTCGACGCCGCGAAAGCGATCGACAGGCCGAAGACGATCTGGATGAGGCGCCGGAAGCCGCCGCTGCTCTCGCCGAATGCCAGCGTCAGGCCGGTGACGATGATCACGATGACGGCGACGATCTTCGCGACCGGACCCTGGACTGATTCCAGCACCTGCTGGAGCGGTTGCTCCCACGGCATACCTGATCCCGCCGCCTCCGCGGCGGGGGCTATGGCAAGGGTCAGGCCGATGGCCGCGCCGACGAGGAAGGTCGATCCGCGAGACGGAATCTTGGCAAGTTGCATGGTCATTCTCCTTGGGGGTTGAGGGGCGAGAGGAAGTCGGCGAGCGCGTAGGCGCCGGTGTCGGGATCTAGCCCGGCGACACGCTCGATCTGCGAGATGCGGCGCTGGAGGCCGCGTCCGGAGATGAAGACGATGATGTCGATCGCCTCGGCGATCAGCCGGCGCGGGACCGTGACCACCGCCTCCTGGACGAGACCCTCGATCCGGTAGAGCGCGGAGAGCGCGCTATTGGCGTGGACGGTGGCGATGCCGCCGGGATGGCCGGTGTTCCAAGCCTTGAGCATGTCGAGCGCTTCGGGACCGCGCACCTCTCCGACGATGATGCGGTCGGGGCGCAGGCGCAGCGTCGAGCGGACGAGATCGGCCATCGTGACGACGCCCGGTCGCGTGCGGAGAGCCACGGTGTCGGCGGCGGGACTTTGCAGCTCGCGCGTGTCCTCGATCAGGATGACGCGCTCATCGACCCAGGCCATTTCGGCGAGCAGCGCATTGGCGAGCGTGGTCTTTCCCGAGCTGGTGCCGCCGGCGACCAGAATGTTGTAGCGCTGGGTGACGCAGGCCTTCAGCCGGTCGGCAGCGGCCGGCGCCATGATGCCGTCAGCGACATAGTCGTCGAGGCTGTAGAGACGCTCGGCGGGCTTGCGGATCGAGAAGCAGGGTGCGGTCGATACGGGCGGCAGCACGCCTTCGAACCGCTCCCCAGCGCGTCCCTCGATATGCGGTGGCAGTTCGGCCGAGACGATCGGTGCGTCACCGTGAACCTCGGCCCTAGCATGGGAAGCGACGAGGCGGATGATCCGCTCGACCTGCGCGGCGTCCATCCGCACGCCCGTGTCGGTGCGGCCCTCGCCAAGTCGGTCGAGGCGCAGCGCGCCGTCAGGATTGACCATGATCTCGATGACACGGGCATCGGCCAGTGCTTCGGCGATCGCCGGCCCCATCGCCGTGCGCAGCATCCCGCGCCGCCGGTCTGCGGAGATACCGGCGCTCACCGGCCGGACTCCGCCGCGCCGCCGAACCCGTCGGCGATCGTCCGCCGTCCAGCGGCGATCTGCCGGCCGACCTGGGCGATGAAGGCATCGAACCGCTTGGCGGCGATGGCGCGGCCAGCATCATCGTTCTCGGCGAGCGGGGCTTGGACCGCCAGCTCATATCGGACGAACAGTGCCAGCGTTTCGAGCTGGATATGTCCGTCGCGTTCAAGCCGCCCGATAGCGGTGGTGAGGCGATCAAGCCGGATGCCGAAGCGATCCTCCAGTTCGGACGCGCCGCGCCGGTTTAGCCAAGCGGTGACCGCGTTGGTCAGGATCGCCGATTTCGACGTGCCCGGCTTTGCGGCCAACGCCTCGAGGCGGTCGCTTACCGGTTTCGGCAGGAATAGCTGGTGGCGGATTTTCTCGACCATGGTCAAAGATCCAGCTGCAGGTCGCCGGGTCGATGCCCGTTCGAACCATCGGCGCCGGCGTCGATGGCGTAGACGGTGCGTGCGGTGCCAAGCGCTCGTGCCTGATCCATGGCGCGCTGATCGGCTGCGGCATCGTCGTCATCAGCGCCGAGACCGAGCGGGTCGGTGGTGACGGGATCGGGGGCCAGCGGGTGATCGATTTCCTGCCCGGGTTGCCGGGCCTGCTCCAAACCTCCGCCACCATCGCCGCCGACCTCATCTTCTCCGGCACCGAGACGTGCATCGGTGCCGCGAACGGTGCCTGCCCAAACGTCCGGCCGCGCTGTCGGCCGATCGGCATAGTCACCGCTCGCCAGGTTCGGCGGTGGCAGCACGCGAGCCTTGAAAGTCCGGTCCTCGAAGTAGCGAAGCTTGGTCGCACGGATCGGCGGTGTGCCGGCGACGAGCACAAGCTCGTCGGTCGCGGGCAGCTGCATCACTTCGCCGGGCGTCAGCAGGGCGCGGGCGGTCTCCTGCCGGCTGACCATGACATGGGCGAGCCAAGGCGCGAGGCGATGCCCGGCATAGTTGCGCATCGCGCGCTGCTCGGTCGCTGTTCCAAGCGCATCGGAAATGCGCTTCGCGGTTCGCTCGTCATTAGTCGCAAACGCGATACGGACATGGCAATTGTCGAGGATGGCGTTGTGTTCGCCGTAGGCCTTCTCGATCTGGTTGAGGCTTTGGGCGATCAGGAAGGCGCGCACGCCATAGCCCGCGAGAAAGGCGAGGCTGGTCTCGAAGAAGTCCAGGCGACCGAGCGCCGGAAACTCGTCGAGCATCATCAGCAGTTTGTGCCGAGCAGCCGCGTTCGCCCCATTCTCGGCGTGGAGATGCTCGGTCAGTCGGCGGCCGATCTGGTTGAGCACTAGGCGAATAAGCGGCTTGGTGCGGCTGATGTCAGAGGGCGGCACGACAAGGTAGAGCGAGACCGGCGATCTGCCCTCGACAAGGTCCGCGATCCGCCAGTCGCAGCGCGACGTAACCATCGCCACTGTCGGATCGCGGTAGAGACCAAGGAACGACATGGCCGTCGACAACACGCCGGATCGCTCGGTTTCGGACTTATTGAGGACTTCACGCGCCGCCGACGCGACAACCGGGTGAACGACAGGCGCTTCGGCCGTGCCGAGATGATTTGTAGTCATCATCCGGCGAAGCGTGGCGGTGAACGGACGTTGCGGATCGGACAGAAAGGACGCCACCCGCGCGAGCGTCTTATCTTCCTCGGCATAGAGAATATGGAGGATGGCGCCGACGAGCAGGGAGTGGCTGGTTTTTTCCCAGTGGCTACGGCGCTCCAGCGCGCCTTCGGGATCGACGAGGATATCGGCAATGTTCTGAACATCGCGGACCTCGTCGATCCCGCGGCGAACCTCCAGCAACGGGTTGTAGCGCGACGAACGAGCATCGGTTGGATTGAACAGGAGGCAGTGGGAGAAGCGCTGGCGCCAGCCGGCGGTCAGCTGCCAGTTCTCGCCCTTGATGTCATGGATGACGGCCGAGCCTGACCAGCCAAGCAAGGTCGGCACGACCAGCCCAACGCCCTTGCCGCTGCGCGTCGGGGCGAACGCCATGATGTGCTCGGGACCGTCATGACGAAGATAACGTGGTCCGGTCCGACCAAGAAAAACGCCGGATTCGGTGAGTAGGCCAGCACTACGGATATCCTTCGCGGTGGCCCAGCGTGCGGAGCCATATGTCGTGATGTTCTTGCGTTGCCGTGCACGCCAGAGCGATCCGAAGATCGCGGCGGCGCAGCCGAGCAAACCGCTCGTCGCGGCGATCGCACCGGCCTCCTCGAACAGGGTTGGCGCATAGGCCTCGAACGAGAACCACCAGCCGAATAGGGACCAGGGCAGGTAGACCGGATGACCAAACGCGACGAACCATGGTCGGCCAAGCTCGGGTTGATAGGCCAATTCGGCGGCAGCCCATTGCGTGGCGAACCAGACGCCCGCCAATACGATGGCGAACACAGCGATGATCTGTCCGATGAGAAGTTTGGTCGGGGTCATGCGGGCCTCCGCCCGCACGAGAATCAATTCGTGTGGGCTCGGCCGTTAACTTCGACGAAAGCGCTCGATTGAATGAGAGGCTGTCTGGTGACCCAAGGTACCGATCTGGGGACGATCAATCCCCCCGTTCATTTTCCGGGCTGTTCGGGGCGTCGGCTGAGGCGCTGGTGGCTGAACGACTGACCGGCTGACGCCGGTAGGATCATGGGGCGGGGCTGAAGCCTTGTTTGTGGGTATGTCGGTCGAGATATCGCATGATGATGTCATCGGTGATGTTGCCGGACGTGGTTGAGAAATAGCCCCGTTGCCAGAAGCGCTGGCCCCAGTAGCGTTTGCGGATATGCTCGAACTCCTGCTGGATTTTGCGCGATGATCGGCCCTTTGCCCGGCGGACGAAGTCGCTCACCGAGACGTGCGGCGGGATCTCGACGAACATGTGGACGTGGTCGCATGACAGGGCGCCGTTGATGATCGTCACACCCATCTCGGCGCAGACCTGGCGGATGATCTCGCGGACCCTCAGGCGGACCTCGCCCCGGAGAACCTTGAACCGGTACTTCGGCGCCCAGACGAGATGGTAGCGATGATGGAAGGTCGTGTGACAACCGGTCGAATAGCCCATAGCCTGTAACCTCGGGAAAAGTGAGACTTCACGCCTATCGGCGGTCTCACTTTTCCCGAGGTTACAGGCTATCCACCGAGTCTGGGGCTGAAGCAACTATCCGACTGAAGTCGGAGGGGTTGCTCCTCACCGAGGACTCTAAAATACTGAGCTCACCATTTATCGCGTCAAGTCGCGCGCGAAGTTGGGAGCGGTCCGAGGACAGGCGCTCGCCATCGAGCGTTGGGCTTCCCGAAAGGGTCTGGACGATGCGTTCGCGCTCGTCCTCCAGTTCGGAGATTCTGATGACGACGTCATTCGCGTCGTTCGCCTCTCGTTGGCGGCGCTTGGCGCGCTCATCGCCAAGAAGGCTCTTTTCCACCTCGTCCACATTTTCACGGATTTCCTGGTGGCGTTCCGCAGCGACCCGAAGGAAGTTCGTAAACTCATAGATCAGGAATTCCTGACCGTCCGTTTCGCTATGGAATTCCTCGACCAATTCGGGGCGCGGCCCTAGTTTCCGTCCCCTGTAGAGCCACCACCAATCCTCCTTCACGTCGTCGGAAATGAAGACGATTGGCCGCTTTTCCTCCTTCGCTTTGGCTATCATGTCCTTCCAAATGATGAGATCGCCGAACTTATCGAGATCGCCGTCCTTCTTGATATCCTTGAATCCGGGCGGGATCTTCTTGGCGTATCGATCGTCGCCTTCCTTTTTGATCGCCGCGAGGCGATCGGCAGGCCATTTTTCACCGACTCGTCCCTCCAGCAGAGCAGTTAGCTCGTCCATCGCGGTCTGGATCTCGTCCTTGGGGTGAGATTGGGCGGCCGCGTCCATGCGGGCATGGAAATCTGCCTGGAAGGTCGCGATCGCGGCGAGTTCCCTTTCCACCTCAATGACGGGGTGCGCCCTCAACTGTCGGAGCTTTTCCTCGATTTGCTTCAGGAGACCGTCATAGTCGGCGGTCAGGCGCTGATAGGTATCCTGAGCACCAAATTCGACGTCGAGGCGGTTTCGATGAAACTCCAGGCCAACCTGATAGGGTATCCAGAGGGACTCGCGCAGGATCGTGAATACCCGAATCAATTCGTTTCGGACTTTCGCTGGATGACGGAGACAATGAAGTAGGACATTCGCGTCCGGAACGAATATCGCCGTCTCCCAAAGCGCGGAGATGCGATCGGCGTCGCGGGTGTACCAGCCCGGAAACTTGTCCTTCATCGTCACTCCAGCCACGCCAGTTTATCAATCCCCAGAAGCGAGGCCGCCTCTCGAACCAGGGATCGGGATTTCTCGCTCTCGGTCTTGCCGCTCTCCAGCAACACGACACCGAAGGCAGAGTAGGATTTTGCCGCGCGACTCCGCTCGAAGACGGCCATGAGCACCGATTTCCAATCTCGGCTCCGACCCCAGCCCACTATTCGTCCGTCTTCGAGCCGTCGGCCATGAGGCTTAATGAAGGTTTGTACGGATCGATCAGTCTCGGTCAGGTCCAAAAGCCGCCAAACCTCGGATTCATTCAAGGATAGTCGCGCTCGTACATACGGTTTGACCAGCGAGTCCTTTATGTAAACTCGAACCTTTCGCGCATCCATGACTTGGGCCAACTGACCGCCGATGGTGCTGTCGCGAGTCCACTGCTCATAGTATCGGGCGCGCTCGACATCCTGCAGCGCCATCCAACCAAGATCGTCGCATTGTTCCCAAAGCTTGTCGCGCATCGCGTCGCGTATCTTGGAGGGGATTGCCGTCATTGAATTCCCCCTCCCGCATGCGGTGGAGGAAAGTCGAACGCGGGAAGTTCAAGCGTCGGATCCCCCTCGCGCATAAAGAGATCCGCTTGATCCTTCATCCAATCGAGCATGAAGCTGCCGGCGCCCTCATCGCGAAACTGGATGACGCCCGGCAGGCGCAGGCGCTCGACATCACCGCGTACGGCCCGTTCAAGCTCGACCACCTCGGCCAGCCGCCGCAGGTCGCTGACGAAATCGAGCACTACGACCTTGGTCTTTCGCGGACTGATCCTCAGTCCGCGTCCCAATTGCTGCACGAAGATGCGACGGCTGTGGGTGACGCGCATGAACACGATCATGTCGACATCGGGCACGTCCACACCCTCGTTGAAGAGGTCGCGCGTGGTAACGACGTCAAGCGCGCCTTTGCGGAAATTCGACATCACCCGGTCGCGCTCGCGCGGTGTCATGTCGCCGGTGATCGGCTCCGCCCTGAATCCGAAAAGACGCAACATCGCCGCGAAGCTCTTGGCGTGGGCGACCGACGAGCAAAAGATGATCGCCGAGCGCCGTTCCTCCTTGTCGAACGTCTCGCGGATCGAACGCGCCGCCTCCTCGTCGCGGGTGGGCAGGAGCAGCAACTTGTTCAGCTGCGTGAGCGAGTAGCTGTTCCTTGATTGGGCGCGCACGAAGGACCAGTCGATGTTATCAGCCAAGAGACGGTAGTCCGCCTCGCAAAGAAAGCCTCGCCGCAAGCCCTCGGCTATCCCGATGCGGACGACCGGCGGGCCCAGCAGATGATCGATGTCATACCCATCGCCCCGCCAGGGAGTTGCGGTCACGCCTCCGATCATAGCATCGGTCAGTTGGTCGGTGACGCGTCGAAAACTGTCCGAACCGACGTGATGGGCCTCATCGATCAGGACGACGCCGAATTCGGGTAGCTGATCGAGGCGCGAAACGGCGCTTTGAACCGTCGCGAAAGTGATCCCTTCCCAGGCGCTGGGGAACTCGCCGCCCATCATTCGGTGGGTCGGTACCCATTTGGGGAGTTGATCCCAGAACGCGCGCTGTAGCTGATCGACCAATTCGCGCGTCCCAGCCAGAACCAAGACCTTCGAGCCGGAAATCGCCTCGTCGCGAAAGAGTTGCGAAACGCTTTCCGCCAAAACCACGGTTTTGCCGAGACCCGTCGCCAACACGACCTGTCCGCGACCAGTCTCTCTCAGCGTCCCGATGAATTTATCGACCGCTTCCGATTGATAGTCGCGCAAGTCCCGCCTGCTCGGCGGATATTCGGGACTACGCCTCGCCATCTCGAGCAGCGTCGCGGGTTCCAATATGCCGATCGTTATGCCGAGAGCGGCCCAGCGCCGGATCGCGTCCAGCATCGCCGGTCCCGCTCGCCGGCTCGTCGCGACGAAGAGACGGTCCGCTTTGTAGTAGCGACCAGCCTCACCGACCTGATCAACCGCGCCTGCGGAGGGGTATCCGTTGGTGGTGAACTTGCACTGGATAACCCATAGCTCTCCGTTCTTCACACCGAGGACGTCGGCGCCCGCGTCCCCCGAACCACCGATGAGCCGCACATCGTCAAAACCGTTGCAGACGAGCAATCTGGCGATGTCACGCTCGAACGCCTGCCACGAGCCGTGCAGCAAGCTGTGGGTATTCAGGAACGGTTCCGGGATCACACGTACGAGTCCGGTCTCAACAATCGAAGCGAACACGTCGCTCGGATCACCGCGTCCCGGGAAGCACGAGCGAGATCGGCGGGAGTCTGATCGACGAGCCAGATCGCGTCGCCGAGGTAGGCATCATACCGGGCCACGGTGGCGGCCTTCGCCTCCTCGGTGACGTCGCTCGCGCCGAAATCGAGCGACGAATAGGCGTCCTCCCAATAATTGCCGTCGAGGAACAGTTCCGGATGGCGCTGGAAAAGTCGGCGAACGGCGGCGCCGTCCGCATACTCCCAAAAACGGCCATCTTGGATCAGGGCGCGCGGGTCGGACACACCGCGTCCGGCCATGCGGCGGGCGACGCCCTCTTTTTCGCGCTCGGTCAATTCCCCATGCATCGTGTCGGCCGGCTGTCCACTGACGAGGCCGGCCGCCGCACGGCAAATCTCCGTTAGCGTATTTCCCGCGACGGCGATGATGTCCTGCTCATCCAACTTGGTGTCGACACAATATTCGGCGCGCAGGTCGGCGAGCACATTCGCCACGGTCGCCTCCAAACTGTGCCCCTTGATGAATTCGATCGTGCGGTAGGTCAGGTCCACCAACAGGGCATCCAGCGGCGTCATGGTCGTCGAGCGAAACATCTCGTGGGACGTATCGACGAGGAAGGCGTATGTTCGCGTCGCGACGTCATCCAGCCGCACCGTCCAAGCCTGGCCGGTGGGAAGCTGTGGGTCGGCCGGATCGACCGCGAACGCCTCGACATCGAATTCGGCGCGGTATGTCGGATGAATGTATTTCCGAGTGAGCTCGAAAATCGGACGTCTCGCCGGCGGTGGCGGGGGTTCGGGCGATGCCGCAGGAGGCGCCGCGTCGGGTTGTTCGGGCGCGGCCGGTTCGCCGGGTTCGGCGTCGCCTCCTTCGCCGAGAAAACCTTCGGGAATCGCCGCACCGTCACCGCTACCGGGCGTGTCGCCAAGTATTTTCGCGTCCTGCTCCTCAACGCGCTGCCACCATCGTTCGTCCGTAAGATAGTCCGGGTCGGCCGCCGCGAAGAACCCGGCCATCTCGACGGCTCGGTCGTTGTCCTGGACGACCATGATCCGAGACCATAGTCCGTTTTTTCCCTGCGGGCTGGTCCGCCGAAAGGCTTGGAACAGCTTGTAAAGCGGACTGTGGTTGCCTTCATATCCCTTGAGCCTCGCCGCGTTAGGCCGAAGTGGTCCCTCACCGCGCACGACCCGGACCATTTCGCCCCATGCCGGGTCGTCCCGCTCAAACCGGTTCTTGGTGTAGCTAACCTGGCAGTGGTCGAGGTGGATCTCGCCGATGAAGCGTCCCCGACTTCTCGGATCGTCGATCGGATACTCGCTTTCCTGTGTTTCCCCGTCGTTCCAGATGAAGAGATCCTTGTTTCCGATCTCGATTTTTCGCCCGTTGCGGATGAAGTCGATTCCGAAGTCGGATTTGTCGAGATAACGCTGCAGGCCCACCCAGCCTCGGACCCTTCGGGGTGTCTCGACGATGGAGCAGGACGCGCTGCCGGTCGGGCACGACTCCTGGTCCGACGCCAAGGTGCGCATGCAATGCTGGCAGTAGCGCCGAGGCGCGAGCGCCACGTCGAACTGCTCAACGGCGTTGACGGTCGTTCCGTCCGGCAAATCAACGGAACGACTGGCGTCCCAAACACACGGCCGCAACGGCATGACGCGAGCACCGCCAAGCATGAGTCGTATGGTGCCGGCGTCCGAATTCGAGAGAAGCGCCGAGTAGGTTTTCGCCAAATGTTTCTTGATCGTGGTGCGATTGTTCGCGCGCGCCAGATAGGCCCTCTGCTCCGGCTTCAGGCGTGAAATGACAATCTCGGTGCCGTGATCGGTATGATCGGCCTTGGGACGTGTCTGACGCGGCACTCGATAATTGTTCGAAGCACGCAACTCTTCGAGATCGATGCGAACGCCTACTTGCTCCGGATCACCGCTGCGGCTGGTCCAGACCTCGGTGACCACGCCGAGGCGCGCGGTCGCAATGTTGAAGCCCATACCGAAGAGCCCAAGCTTCGAGAGCGGGTCGTTTCCGGTCCAGCCCGCCCGCAACGCGTTCTCGAGTATCTCAAGCGACATTCCCGGTCCGTTGTCCTTCACCGAAACGCGCGCCGCGTCGGTGTCAGCCATTGGTATGGTGACCGAAATTTCCGGCCGCGTGATGGGCGTTCCAGCCCTGGCCGCGTCGATGAAGCCGTCGATCGAGTTATCGATCAATTCCGCGAGACATCGCCATTGCTCGAGCGTGATCTCGCCCAGCATTTGCAGCACGCGTGGCGCCGGCGTCAGATCCAGTTCCTGCGGCATTCTAAGACGGCCTCCCCAATTTCACGGTGGGGTCGCCGATGCTCCGCCAGCCGCGCGAACCACATTCACCAGTTCCGCGAGATGATCCTGATCGAGCTGGCACTCCCAGATTTCGATCACTCGCCAACCCTTGTCCTGGAGCGTAGCCGTAACGGCTTCGTCACGCGACCGATTTCCGTTCAGCTTTGGTTCCCAGAAGTCTTGGCGCGACTTCGGCAATCTCGCGCGTTTGCAGTTGGGATCGGGGTGTTGATGCCAAAAACAGCCGTGGACGAATATTGTCAGGCGTTTGCGGCGGAAGATGATGTCGGGTTTGCCGGGTAGATCCTTGGCGTGAAGACGAAAGCGTAGGCCCGCGGCGTGGAGGGCTCGACGGACGATAAGTTCGGGCTTCGTGTCGCGCGCTCGAACGAGCCGCATTTGCGCGCTACGCTTCGGATCGACCGCCTCAATCTTCGGCGCCACCCGCTTCCTCCAAGCTGGGCCCCGTCGCGTCGCCGACCGGCGGGGATTCATTTCCCTCGGCGATCTCGCCATCCTGACGGAAACCAGTCAGCATTTCCTCCAATAGACTGGCGTGATCGGTGCGTGGCGGTGCCCGCTCCAGCGTGGCGTTGATCCGAGCCTTGATCTCGTCGGGACTGATCGAGTCGACGAGCCGTGAGTCCAGCGCCCATTGCCGGCCGGGATGTACGACGTCCCAAGGGGAGCGCTTGTTGGCCCGCGTGGTGGCGGCGTCACCGTGTTTGCTCATGCCCCAGCATGCTTTCGTCTCCTGGTTCCAAAGCGGCCAGAAGGTCCGGATCAAATGCTTTTCGGCGACGAGCTGCGCGTTGGTCGCGCACACGAGCCGCCGACAATTGAAGTCGTCAAGTTGGATGGCGTGGAGGCCCGACGGAAGCCGATCGGCGTAACCGGCGGCTGTCGCGATCGTGCCTGCGTGCTCCAGCAACCGCGCGGTAAGCTTAGCGCCCTGCTCGCGGGGATTGCTCGCATCATCGTTCTGCGGGTCGGCCTTGCCGACGTAGATCGGCGTCTCGGTGCCGGAGATCGCTGCGTAGAGCGGATGGTCGCCGGTGTAGTAAATCGCGTAGACGCCCGACCCGTATGCGGATTTGATCGCGCTCAATGGAATCATCGGCTGCGCCAGCAAAGCCAGCGACACCATTCTACCAACCGTTTTTGGATCGGAGGGATCAAAAGTCGCAGTAGGCATACGAACAGGGTCGGTCCGCGACCGCGCCGCCTCCACCGCATTGGCGTGCGCGGCCAGGCTTTCGCGAATCCGGCGCACAACCGCCTGAGGCGGGTTGTCGCCCGCCGCCGCGAGTACGCCGGCGAGCGCCTCCTCCAATGCTTTGATCGCGGCCCGATCGGGTGACAGCGCCATCAATACCCCTTCAAATTCCTAAGGGGGCACCGTAGTTGCGACTCAACCGACTTGGTTCCCCACCAACCCGTGTTAAGCGGCGCGACGACGGGGGGCCAGCCCGACCTTGCCGGAGTTCAGGAGGCGGCGCAGCCAACCGCCCGCAGCCAAGGCGAGCGGCACCGGGACGGCGTTGCCCATTTGGCGCATGCTCTCACTCCACGAGCGCGGAAACTCGAACGCGTCCGGCAAGCCGACCAGCCGCGCCGCTTCGCGTTTCGTGAAATAGCGCACGGACCCATCGTCCCGAACCATCATGTTCTCGCCACCGGGCACGCCATGGTCGCCCGCCTTGAGGGCTTTCGCCGGCAAATCGAGAGGGCTGCCCGTGTGGCCGGGGTAGACGCGCGCGCCCGGCTGCAAAACATGGTTCCGCAGTCCATCGGGATCGCCAAGATCGGACAACGCGTCTCGAACCGTGACCCAAGCCGCGCCGACCGGCGCTGCCTTCGCTTGGCGCAAACGCGCGACGGTGGCCTGATCCTGTCTAAGGGACGGCGCCTTGCGCGGCTTGAGTCCGTGCCGCTTCCAATATTCGCCGGTGACATATTGCTCCCACAAGAGGCGTTCGCGGGAATGCGTCGCGATCATCGGCATTGGCGTCACACCCTCGCTGGCCCGGGCACCGAAAATCAGAACGCGATGCCTTATCTGGGAGGCGCCGAAATCCGCGGCGTTCACGATCTGCCAGCAGACCTCGTAGTCGCGCGGTTGCGAACTCGCGCGCAGCCGATGGGTATGGGCAATATACGACTCGCCCGGTCGACGGGCCACCGACGGCCGTTCGAGATGAGCGAGAATCCATTCGAGATAGTGCCTGAACTTCGGACCGGCGAGATTCCGGACGTTCTCGAAGAGAAAAGCGCGAGGCGCGCCATCCCGGATCGCCCGAATCGCCTCGGGCCACATGTCGCGGTGATCTTCCTGGCCAAGTTTTTTGCCGCCGATGCCAAAGGGCTGGCATGGCGGCCCACCAGAGATCAGATCCAGTGCCTTGTGCGCCGACCAATCGATATCGCGCACGTCCGTACGCTCCATCGGCCAGTGTGCGACGTGCTCGACCTTTCGATCGCGATTATGATGCACGGTGGCGACCGCGTCGGAGTCAAACTCAGCCATGAGAAGGTGACGGAAGCCCGCCTGCGACATGCCGAGGGCAAGCCCTCCACATCCGGCGAAGAGTTCAGCGCTGCGCATCTTCGCCCCTCTCAAAATCCAACGGCAGCATCGGGCCGCCCGACGCCTGCTCCAAAAATCGTTCCACGGCCCGGCGAACGAGCCACGCAACCTTTACACCCTCAGCCTTCGCTAAACGGTCCAACTCCAACTTTTGCAAGCGGGACAATGTAGTCGTGACGCGTTCCGCGTCCTTTCCATCCTTGCCCATCGTTGGCTCCGCAGCGATCCGCGGCATTCCGCGGCGCAGCGACTATGCCTTATTCGCTCACTTCACTCAATGCACTTGACACATAGCATCCACAACGGAACAAAGCAAGAACAGTTGATCAGGGAATCTCTGGCCCCCCTCGTCCACGGCCTATGCGCCAGCTAATTCCATCGGTTCTGACGACCCCGGCCACCGGGTTGCCGATGCGCCGATCAAACACCGGCCGCCAAGGCACGAGGGTGAATTCACGGCTCTTCTCAACCAGCGCGAACCGACCGCTGGCGAGATCCACCCGACGCGCCAGCCGCCCCTCGATAGTTTCCCCGGCTCTCGCCTCGACGAACGGCTTGCCCAACTCGCCAGCCAATTCCTCGCCGGCACGAAGAAGCTCACGTCGCTGAAGCATCATGATCGCGTTGGCGCGAAGCCGGATACGATCCCCTTCGACATCCGCAAGCTGCTGCTCGACCAGCCACTGCTGACGGCCCGCCATGGCCGCACGGACGTCGCGTCCGAAGCCGGCGTCACGGATCGGCAGCGGAGATTGCGATGCCAGCTCTCGATCGACCCAAGTTGCCGCGTCGGCTCCACGAAGCTGGTCCAGTGGTTGCGCTGACAGGGTCTCCACCTCCACCGGCTGGTCGCGATGGCGGCGCGCCTCGTAGGCGGCCGCACGATCGACATGGTCAGCCGGGATCGTCCAGGTCCCGTCGGCCTCCCGCTCGACGCCCGCGCCGGCGCGTCGCATCGCCTCGAGCCGGCGCACATGGGTTTCGGCGAACGCCTGCGTGGCCGAAGGATCGTTCCGCAGATGCAGGTCGACCGAATATTGCCCGCCATTCGCCGCCGCCACCTCGGCGACGGTTCTGTCGGCGTCCCGAACTTCCATGCTCCGCGCTGACACCCGCACGATCGCGCCCTCCGGGATCGGCGCGACGGCGTCGCCACGCCCGATGTCGACATAATGGGCGTGCCCATCGACACCGTCGACGATCAGAAAATGTCGATCCCGGAGCTCATCAGAGAAGCCGCGTGCGATCACCCGCCCGACGATTGGTTCTGGGTCGCTGTCGCCGCCGCCGAATAGGCTTCGTCCAATCCATGGCCGCTGCAGGTTCCGCGCCGTCAGTTCGCGCTGCATGGTCCGGATGATATCGCCGCGCTCGCCGAGCGATCGCAGCGTTCCCTCAAGGTCATCGGCGAGGCGCCAGATACCGCCGCCCACATTCTCCGCGAGATCCATGCTCGCGAGCTTCTGCAGACGCCCCGCGCGCAGC
Organism: Sphingobium mellinum; assembly: GCF_037860795.1. Taxonomy (NCBI): domain Bacteria; kingdom Pseudomonadati; phylum Pseudomonadota; class Alphaproteobacteria; order Sphingomonadales; family Sphingobiaceae; genus Sphingobium; species Sphingobium mellinum. Next base: position 29,828 of record NZ_JBANRK010000022.1, read on the forward strand.
GATTGCTGGAACGGATCGCGGTCGGCCGACAGGACCAGGCGATCTGTATCCATCGACCGGATCAGACGGCGATCGATCGCGGTCATTCGCTCCTCACCAATGTCGTGCCGCAGGCGCGCTTCGATCTCCTGGTCGGTGCGTGGCCCGAGGTCGAGCGTCGCCAGCTCGGCCGCACGCTCGCGGATGCCGTGCGAGATATATTCGCGCGCGATGATCAGGTTCTGACCAGTGTCGTCGACACCGCGCAGCATGATGTGCGTGTGCGGATGGGCGGTATTGAAATGGTCGACCGCGACCCAATCCAGGCTTGTGCCGAGGTCGGCCTCGATCTGGGCCATCAGCCGGCGGGTGTAGGGCTTGAGGTCGGGATATTCCGAACCGTCCTCCGCGGAGACGATGAAGCGGAACTGATGGCGATCGCCGTCGCAGCGCTGAAGGAAGGCCTTGCCATCGGCCGTGTCCTGATCCGCGGAATAGAGTTCGCCCGGCGCACCTTCGCGGGTGACGCCGTCGCGCTGGATATAGCGCAGATGCGCGCGCGCGGCGGGCATCCCCTTGGTGCCGATGCGGACCAGCCGCGTCTTCACCACCGCACGCCGAGCGCGCATGCCGCCGAACCGATCGCGGCTCGACAGTAGCCGGCCCATGCTCGCTCCGCGCCCGATCCGGCTGCCGTCGAACCGACGGCTCCTGACCGCACCCTTCTCGGCCGAGCGGATCGCCGCGCCGACGACGCGGCCGAGGTATCGCCGGGCCTTCTTGCTGCTCCGCTGACGCTGGCGGCCGAGCCGGGGCGTGAACTCGTCGTCCTCGCTCACCGTACGCTCCAAATCTCGCGATTTGGCACCAAAAATGGCGGATTTCTGCCATTTGTTTTGAGCGTGTCTCGCTCAACTAGCGGCCTGTCTCCCGGAAAAACGATGTGCAGACAAACACTTAGCAATGCCTGCGAGGCATTGCCTTTCTCTTGCTTTCGCCTTTCCCCTTCTTCCCATCCCGTTCCCCACCCTCGGCGCAAAACAAAGGCCGGGACACGATGCCGACCCGGCACCGCGCCCCGGCCCGAAATGCGCAGCTCCTCATGCATCCGCGAACGCCGCCAATGCCTGCTTGCGCCGCCCGAACTCGCGCTTTCCCATCATCCCGTGCGCGTTTCCATCGCCATCGGCGATCATCACCGCGACGAACCATCTGCCATCCAGTCGCCCGAAAATCCGAACCCGATCCAGGTCGATTTCGTCATCGTCCGCGCTCTCATAGGTGCCGATCCAGCGCTCCTGCTCCCGCGCATCCCAGAGAAAATCACTCTCTTCGGCCTCCAGGAACCGATGCGCCAGAGCCTCCCCGACACCGTGGCCGAACTCGATCTCCAGCCCCGAAACCAGCGCCGCCATCACGCGATCCGACGCCACCGAAATGGGTTGAAACATGCCCATGATCATCTCCTTCGCTTCTGTTTTCCTGATCGAGAACATCGTGAAGAAGACGGGTGGCGGAGCGGCTGTCAGGGCCGCGGAGCGGAGTGGAGCGCCGCGAAGCGGACGTGGGGGGAACCGATTTTCGAAGAAAATTGGGGGGCACCCACGGGCCTTGATAGCCGCTCCGGCAGCCGTCATGCTGGGCCTGTCGAGACGAGCCCCTCCCACGCCCGCGATCATGGCCCGACCTTCCGGACAGCGAACAGCGACGCCTGCGGCTCACTTGCGGTGGATGAGGATCGGTCTTCGGAAACGGTTCGCCGGACGATGAACAGCGGGGGCGGTGCTGCGGTTTGGGCGGCCAGCGACATCGGCTGTGACCTGCCGCCCACAGTACCGAGATAGGCCACCGTCTCGCCGGAAAGCCTCCGATCGCCGGCGAGCCAGGCGGCATAGGCGCCCGGTCCCGCATTGTAGGCGCCGAACAATCCCGGATAGCCGAAGCGGTCGTACATTAGCCGCAGGAAGCAGGTGCCCGCGAGAATATTGTCGCGCGGATCGTCGGGATTGGTGCCCAATCCGAGGCGCGCGCGCATGTCCGCCCAGGTCGCGGGCATGATCTGCATCAGGCCCATCGCCCCGGCACGGCTGCGGATCGGATGCCCGTTCAGCGTCGTATAGCCCCGGCTTTCGGCCCGCATGACGCGCTCGATCCAGCTGGTCGGGATGCCGAACCGGGTCGACGCCTCCTCGATGATCGGCCGCCAGCGCCCGACCTCATCGGCCCTGGCGGGGGTCGCGGCCAGCAGCAGGATGGCCGATAGCAACCGGGTCAGCGCGCCCACAGCATCCGCGCCTTTCCAACGACCAATCCACCATCAGTCACGCCGAAATAGCGACCATCGAACGAACCGGGACTGTCCGACATCAGCAGGAAAAGCTGACGACCGCGCAGTCGAACGCACCCGCTCCACCACGGCATTGGTCGCCCCCTGGCGTCGGCAACGCGGCGCTCGACCACCCATGTTCCGTTGATGAAGATCTCCTGCCCAAGCGCGCAGACCTCGTCTCCCGCCACTGCCGCGACGCGCTTCACCAACGGCACATTGACGGGAATGTAGCGGCGCTGCGCGGCCATCATCCGCCACGGATCGGGCACGCGCGCGATGACCATGTCGCCGGCATCGACGGACGCTCCGGGGGTCACGGCATAAAGGCCGATCGGCGCGCTGGCGCTGGCATTCCACACCAGGCGCGGAGCCGGCGGAGACGCTATAGTCAGCCCCAGCAGGGTGATGCCGATGCCGGCGATTGCGATGCGACGGCCGAGGATCCGCCGCCGCTGCTTGCCGGCACGAAGCTGATCGCCCCACTCTAGCAGTGGCGTCGCCGGCCCGCGCTTTTCACGCCTGGTCATGGTCGCGGCCTCCCATCGACTGGGCCTTCGACCATGCATCGAGATCGTCGATATGATATTGGACGAAGCGACTGTGCAGCCGGAACACCGGACCTTTGCCGGCACGCCGAAGCCGTTTCAGCAGCCGGCTGGAGAACTTCAGATAGGCCGCCGCCTGATCGGTATTGAGATAGGGGGAGCCGCGTTTCGCGCGGCTCGCGCGGGAGATGTCGTCGTCGCTGTCCATTCTGTCTGTCCGTGTCCGAAAGCGATGGCGATCTGCCGCCGCTGACACCGGGAATGGCGGGCGGGACACTGGCCGGGGAGTGTCGGAATCGCGACCTGCGTTTTCGACACACCTGATGCGCCGGGGCGTGAATGCCCCGCGCGCAGTGGCGCGCGGGGCATCCGGTTCAGCGCGACCAGATGAGCTTGTGCTCGCCGTCGTCGCCCTGGCTGAGCGTCGCGTAGATCGGCGCCGGGAACGATGGATCGTCGAGCTTGAGGCTCAGATATTCCGCGCCGGTCTCGCGCGCCGCCTTGGTCCAGGCCGCTCCGAATTCGACGCCCGATGCGCTGACCCGGTGGTCGGGCGCCTTCTCGTTGTCGCGCTCGCAGGGGCGAATGCTCGCCTTGACGCGAAGCGTCAGGGTCCGGATTTCGCCGGTGTAGACGCCGTTTTCGCCGCGGGTGAAGCTGCCAATCTGTGCCATGATAACCTCCTTCAAGTGATGCGATGCCGCCCGATGCGGCCTCGACAGGCGGTCGATCAGGCGGGCAAAGGACGGTCCCGCACCCGCAGGGCCGCAGCACCGCGGAGGACGGCCAAAGCCGGGCTTCTTGCCTCGCGAGGAAGGCGAGGGAACCGAGCCGGGGAAGAAGTTCGGCGACGCCGTTGCGGGACTGGAGGACCCCGCCAGACCCCCCGAGAGAGAGGTCCGTTTAGGGCGGCAGTCGACATGCAGGAGGTCTGGCACCGTGCGGATGACGCTCGACAATCGGCCCCCGGCACCGCGATAATCGTGTTGATGCTTCGTGCCCTTGCGCTGACCGCCCTCATCGCGGCGATACCGATGGCAGCGCCCGCCGGCGCGGCGGGCGGCCCTGGTTCCGGCCGCGTCGCCTGGGTGACCGACGGCGACACGTTCCGGCTGGAAAGCGGCGAGCGGATCAGGATCGCGGGGATCGATGCTCCGGAAACGCACCGCGGCCAGGCCAGATGCGCAGGCGAGACAGTATTGGGATTGCGAGCAAAGGACCGTGCCAAGGCGCTGCTCGCGGGCCGCGAGGTGACCTTCCACCGGGTCGGCCGCAGCTACAATCGGACAGTGGCCACCGTTGTCGTCGATGGACGCGATCTTGGAACCGAGCTGGTGCGGATCGGTGTCGCGAAGTGGTGGCCGCACGGGCGACCGAAACCGGTTTGGTGCGAACGTCTACGCTGACCGCGTGCGTTGTGATCAAGGGAATGGCACTTAGGCCTCAGCACTTCGCCGTTCGGCAGAGTCCGGGGGTATCCGATGGCCACTTATACGGTTCCAAATCTCGCGAAGCGGGGCGCGCGCTATGCGTTCCAGCTGCTGCTCCAGCATGTCCGCGATGGTGACGAACCGTTCGTCACCTACGGCGCGATCGCGCGCCTGCTCGAGCAAAAGCTGCAAATCCCGAAGGTCTTCCCAACTCATATCGGCTGGGTGGCCGGCGCGATGATGGACCAGATCGAGGGGGTCGATCCAGACGCGCCGTTGATCAATGCGCTCGTCACCCGCCCCACCGGCATTCCGGGGGCCGGCTTCGGCGGCTATTACGACCGTATCCTCAAGCCGGCCGGTGGGCGCGGCTGGACGAAGCTGACCGATCCTCGCAAGCTCGATGTCGTCGCCGAGGTCCGCGGCGACGTGCGCGCCTATCCGGATTGGGACAAGGTCTATCGGGCGATCTATGGCGGCGATCCGCCGCGGCGGCCTCAACCCAAGAAATTCACCGAGAAGGACGGCAAGCCACCCGAGACGGCACGCCCGCGGGGCGCGGGTGAAAGCGAGGAGCATCGTCGGCTCAAGGAATGGGCTGTCGAAAATCCGCAGGCGCTCGGCCTAGCGGGCGCGATGAAGGGAGAACCTGAGAAGGACCTGTTGTCCGGCGACCGGATCGACGCCTTCTTCACGGATGGGACAGCCTTCGTCGCGGTCGAGGTCAAATCGATACGGTCGGGCTATTACGACTGGCAGCGCGGACTCTACCAATGCGTGAAATACCGCGCGGTGATCGCGGCGCAGGAACTGCCGGTCGCGGCCAACGTGCGCGCGCTGCTGCTAACCGAGGAAGAGTTGCCGGAGGAGTTGAAGGCCCGCGCCAGAACGCTGGGCGTCACGCTTAAGGTGCACGCGCTCAACCCGCCCCCAAGATGAAAAATCCGCGCGCCGACGCCGGAACGGCGGAGGCGTGCGGCCGATATTCAGGGCCTGATGGCGGGCGGGCCGAAGCCCGCCCGCGTTCGGTCACGCAGCTTGCTTCAACGGCTCCTGCTCGGTGTCGGGGTCCGGCTCCGGGGTCCGCGCTGCCTCGACCTTGGCATGGGCGGCTACAGTGCCGACACCGCCGCGCGCGGTGTAGGCCGATGCTGGGAAGCCCAGCCATTTCGGCACCCAGCGCTCGACCTTGGTCCGCCCGTCCGCACCATCAAGATGGTCACGGACGATGCGCTTCAAGGTCTTGGTCTTCTCGCCCGCATTCGCCGTGGCGACCGTCTCGCCCGCCACTTCGGCGACGATCCGGATCAGCACTTCCTTGTCGCGGATCAGCTCGAAGAATGCCGGGTCGGCCTGCCACCAGTCGGCCATGTCCACGCCGATCTGCGTTCCCGCCGCCGCGACGGCGGCGCTCCCGCTGGCCAGCGTCTCACCCATGACGACCGTGATGATCTCCATGACGATGGCGTCGGGAAGGTCGATCAGGCGCAGGAAGATCGCCGAGAGGCGATCTCCCGCCACGCCATAGTCGTCGCCATTGCCGCCGGTGACGGTCGGCTCCTCGGACGAGAAGTCGAGAACGCCAAGCACCGCGCGGCGGCGCTCGTCGAACAGCGTCTCGCCGCGACAGGTTTCGAGGCTCTCGCGGACCTCGTCGTTGCGCGCCGCCTGCGGTTCGGGCGACACCCGCCACAGATGCGATCCGCCGATGGCGTGGGCGACCATCAGGCGCAAAGCGATGCCGGGATGACCGAGCAGGGCGGCGCGCACGGCGGCGTGACGGTGCAGGTCGAGATAGGTCTGCATCGTCGATGTGACCTCGGGCCGTGCCAGTTTCGCGGGTTCCGGGCCGTCGCCGCGCGCGGCGCGCCGGGCTTCCTTGGCGGAGAGATAGCCCTCGTGGAAGGTGACCTCGCCGGTCGAACGGACATCGACATAGACGCGCCCGCCCTTGCGCTTCGCGGCCTTCTCATATTCCCACGAATGGAAATGCTCGGACGCGGGGACGATCACGACGTCGCTCCAGCCCTCCTTCAGATAAGCCGCGCGGCGCGCCTCGATGGCCTCGTTCTGCGCCGTCCAGAAGGCATCGGCGTCGGCGAAATAGCGGTCGTCGCCGAACAGGTCGGCGACCGTCGCGCCCTTGAACCCGTCCAGATCGAACAGCGCGAACCGGGCCGGGATCGACTGCCCGCCGAACAGCCACGCCTTCAACTGGTGGCCGGTCGGGACATAGGTCTCCGGGTCATCATAGAGCGCCAGCCACGCGCGTTGCTGGCTTTTGCTGGCAAGCGTCAGGTGGCGGACGGTGGCGCGGTCGATCTTCTCCGCCGCATAGAGGCTGCGGATGCGCGGCAACAGATTGCCGAGCGCCAGCACCCGCGCGATGGTCAAGTCGGGAAGGCCGAAGGTGGCGGCGATGTCGGCGACGTCGCGGCCTTCCTTCACCAGCCGAGTGTAAGTCTCCCATTGGGTCACCTCGTCGGCATCGAGCCGGGCGAGGTTCTCGATCATCGACGCCTCGATGGCGGCGGCATCGTCGGTTTCGGCGAGGATGCGGCACGGCAGCGGCTCGGCCTCGCGGGTTTCCTGCGCGACGATCCGGGCGGCGTGGAAGCGCCGCGCGCCCGCGACGATCTCATAGTGACCGTCCTGACAATTGGGGCGCACCAGCAAGGTCTGGATGATGCCGCGCTTGCGCACGGTCGGCAGCATATCGGACACGTCCGGTGCCTTTTTGCCGTAGCGCATGTTGGTCTTGCTGACGGACAGCTTGTCTTGATCGATGAAAACGAGTGTCATGGCACAACTCCTTGTGAGTGCCGGTCCGTCGCTCTTTGCGGGGATGGCGGGCCGGTTTCGGATTGGCGGCGAAGCGCGCCGCCCGCGCTTCAACCGCCGTCCGGCTCGCCGGAACGGTGCGGAAGATCAGGGTCCGCGCCGGTCTGGACGGCGCGGCGCAGCAGGGTTTCGGCCCAAAAGATCGAACCGGCGCGGCGCGCCCATTCGGCCCAGACGGACAGCGGAAAGGTGCTCTCGAACGACAGGTCGCGCTCGATGAACAAGCCGAAAGGCAGGCGCACGGCGACGATCTCGGACAGGCTGAAATAACCAAGTTCCGGGCAACCGAAGCCAAGGTCGGCCAGCCCGAACAGGGTGTCGCCATCCTCGGCCAGTTCGGTAGCCAGCCATGTCGCCGCGCCAAGCGGATTGAACAGCTTGACCACGGGCGGTGGGTCGAAGCGCTGCCCCTTCTCGTCACAGGCGCGACGGGAAAGGTCGTTGGCGCGAAGCGCGGAGCGCAAGGTCGGGGTCAGGAGGATCATGCCGCGATCCTCCCGTCCCCGCGCGCGGCCTGTGCCTCGCGGTGGCGCGCCAGCAGCCAGTCGGCGGCTTTGGTAGCCGCGCCGGCGGCGCGGAAGATCGCGCGATTGTCCTCGCGCAGCACCTCAAGCCACGAACCGATATAATCGGCGTGGCGCACGGTCGGCATGATGCCGAGCGCGGCGCAGAGGAACGCCGATCCCATCTCGGCGATCAGTTCCTCGCGCGCATAATCCTTGCTGCCGAAACCGTTGGTCAGGTCGCGGTTGAGACGCTTGGCATGGCCGGTGGCGTGGGTCAGTTCGTGGAGGCAGGTCCGGTAGTAATTGACCTGCTCGAAGAAGGCAGGCTGCGGCGGCACCTGCACGAAATCGAGCGACGGCACATAGAAGGCGCGCGTCCCGCCGATGCGGAAATCCACACCCGACGCGGCGATCACGTCCTCGGCGACGGGCACGATCTCGCGCTCGGGCAGCGGCGCGGGATCGGCCGCCAGTCCGGCACGCACGCCTTCGCACTGCGCGACATTGAAGACGGTGAAGCGCTTGAGGAAGGGCACGGCCTTGGGGTCGCCACCCTCGCGGGAAGCCCGCTCCTTCTCGGCCTCGGGGGTGAAGCGGTCGGCATAGACGACGGTCACGCCATGCTCGCCCTTGCGGACGCATCCGCCCGCTTCCTGCGCCTGCCGGAAGGTCAGCCACGACTGCGACGGCCAGCCATGCTCGATGACCGCGCCCCACAGGATCAGCACATTCAGGCCCGAATAATTGCGTGCTGTGAGCGCGTTGCGCGGCAAGCCGGGTCCGGCGCTGCCGGTCGATCCCCAAGGCTGAACCCAAGGCAGACGCCCGGCCTCAAGCTCGGATACGATGCGCGCGGTCACCTCGTCATAGAGGCTCACCCGGTTGTCGGCCTGACGATCCTCGCCCGCAACCTCTCGGCGGGCACGGCGGCTGGTAGCTTTGCGCATCGCGGTCCTCCATCGCCACCCAAAAAGCAGCAAGCCTCCCCGGAAGGCGGGGGTGGGCGGCGAGACGCGACCAAGAGGCCCGGCTCCAGTGGCCGGCGGCACCGCAGGGCGGAACGAAGAGGAGCACCCGAGCGCGCGAGGGTTGCCGCCGGCCGCGCCGGGCCTAGCCGGGAGCGCCGCCCGCACCCGCCGTACCGGGAGAGGCACAGAGAACGCCGCCGCGCGGATGCGCGGCGTCCGCAGCCATGCCAGCGATCGTTCTTTAACAGCGGTCCCGACGTCAAGTGACGTTCTGCGGGCCGAAGGCCCAGAACCAATTCTCCGCCGCAGGCGTCTATATAGGGGGCGTTGCGGGGGGCTGGCTCCCTGCAGAAGGGGTCCGCCGAGACCGTGCGGCTCGGCGGTAGGGGAAGGCTTTCCCCTTAAATCAGCAACCGTCAGATTACCGACCGATAAGCGGCGATGCTCTTAGAATTGATAGCGCAACGAGACGCGCACCTGTCGCGGTTCAACCGGATGAAGGTGATAATCGTCTACCCCCGATGCCAGCTCGCCCTGCAGACGAGAAGTGTAGAAATAGGTGATGTCAGCATTCTTGGCGGCGAGCAGGTTCAACACATCGATGCCGAGTTTGGCCCGACCGAATGTGTAGTAGCCCCCAAAATTGACAAGTGTCGTGGGTTTAGATCTTGCGCTGTCATCTTCGATGAGAGGAGCCGAACCAAAGTGCCTGACGCGGAGCGATGCCGACAGCCCTCGGCCTAAATCAATTGTTGTGCCGGCCGAGATCACGTTGCCCACGGAGTTAGGTATCCGCGCTTCTCCCGGCGCGACGTCATGAAATCGAGCATGTGTGAGCGCCGCCGACGCATCGAATGTGATCCAATCAGAGGGCCTGACGAATAGGGTCGCCTCTGCGCCGTAGCGACGCGTGGCGTCGTTTGGTTCAGTCGTGCCGCCATCGCCGGAAAACACCAACTCGGAGCCGAGGGAGAGCCAAAAACCGACGAGCGAAATCGAGACACGCGGATATTCCACGCGTGCGCCGACCTCTGCGCCGCGCGCCTTTACCAGCAATTTGACCGTATCGGCCGGATCGCCGGTCTTCGGGTCGAGCCGTATCGTTGCACCGCGGGCATCGTTGGAGTGAAAGCTCTCACCGTAATTGGCGTAAAGCTCGAGATGGTCCGTAGCCTTCCAAGCAAGTGCCGCCTTCGGCCCAAGAATGGCGTCTGAACCTTTCCCGCTATTTGCGCGGAGCGTTTCGGACCGCACATCATAACCGTACAGGTCACCGCGCAAGCCGAGCACAAGCCTGAGGCGTTCAGTCAGTGATGCGGCCATCTGCGCGTAGATGGCGCCGCTATATTCATCCACCCGGTCCTGCCGAACCGTCCCGATCCTGATCGCATTGCGAGTGTGATAGAGGCCGATCTTCCCGATGTGATCGTACCGGGCATCCATGCCGATCGTAAAAACGGCCGATTTGCCGGCGATCGTCGCTGCGAAGTCGTGCTTTGCCGAGCCGCCGAAGACGCCACGCTGATCGCGTTGCTGAAACTCGTCCCCATTGACCGGATCGTCGAGGAAATAGGTGAAGTTCGAGGTAAGGCGAAAGCGGTAATATAATGCGAAGAGGTTGATGTCTGTGCCGCTAAACGAACCGTTTCCGGTGAGGCCGATCCGCGTTGTCGATCCGCCAAGAAACGGATCTATGTTTCCAAATCGGCTGATAAGCCCACTTTCGATTGCACGAAGGGGCACTTGATCGGTGGCATTCCAAGTCGCGTGATAGCCGGTAAAGCCAATGCTCAAGCCCTCGCGGTCGCTCCCGTGCGAATATTTCACCGCGGCGTTGATCTTCTTCAGATCCTCGTTGAGCACCCATGGCCCGTTGGACGCCGTGCCATCGACCGCGAGTAGAAGGTCGCCACTGCCTGCTGGCATGCTTCCCGCCAGCAATGCACGATAATAGCCGTAGCTGCCGACCGTGATTTCCGCGGTCGGCTTCATCGTATCGACCGTCTTGAAGCGAACAGTTCCGGCAGCCGAGAAATCACCGACGTCGACGAAATAGGGACCTTTCCGATAATCGATGCGCTCGACCAACTCGGGAATGAGGAAGTTCAGATCGAGGTAGCCCTGGCCATGACCATGCGTCCGCATATTGACGGGAACACCATCGACGAAACCGGCGAAGTCGGTTCCGTGATCGAGATTGAACCCTCGTAAAAAATACTGGTTTGCTTTGCCGGTGCCCGAGTGTTGCGTGGCGATGACGCCTGGAACGTTCTCGACCAGCTCGCCGACCCGGCTGAGCGGCTTGTTCTCGAAATCCTTGTAGCCAACGACGCCCTGAGAGCCGGAGGTTGCGAGACCGATCTGCGCGAGCGCCCGACCATAAACGACTATTTCATTGTCGCTTTTGCCTGCCGTGTCCGGCGATAGCGATTGTGCCTTAGCGGCGGTCACGGCTGCCAGGCTGGGTAGACTGACCGCGAATCCAAGCCCGATGAACCGAAGCCCTGCTGCAAGCGACACCACAACCCCCGTATGCGCTTTCTATAAAAAGCTCATACCGCAAGGGCGGCTCGAAGCGAGGGGGCAAATTGACGTATGTGGAGCTATTATCAAAGTACGCATCCGATAGCGGCCGCCTTGCGATAGGGGAGTATTCGCGGGAGTTAGCGGCAGTGCAAGCACCGTGGTTTG
>NZ_JBANRK010000023.1:0-39490 GCF_037860795.1 Sphingobium mellinum
CCGCCACTCCGCTCAAAGAGCGGCAATCATCCCGGCGATCGGGAGCGGCGCAAGGCGGCCGTCAGACCCCGCTTACGACCGCGGCGCACTTCGGGTTGAAGATGCGGCAACGCTGCTGGGCTTGAAGCGCCGGCAGATCTTCCGGTTGCTCGAACGTCTGCGCGCCGAGGGCGCTTCAGGCTTGGTGTCGCGTAAGCGTGGTCGGCCGAGCAACCGGCGTCACAGCGATGCCTTTCGCGAACGGATTCTGTCGATCGTGCGCGAGCATTATGCGGATTTCGGGCCCACCTTAGCGCGTGAGTATCTGGCGGAGCGTCATGATATCGCGGTGGGCTGCGAGACATTGCGGCAGATGATGATCGAGGCCGGCATCTGGCAGGATCGCGCCGCGCGTCGTTCTCGGCCTTATCAGCCGCGCCACCGGCGGGATTGCCGCGGTGAGTTGATCCAGATCGACGGTTCGGAGCACGCCTGGCTCGAGGCTCGCGGTCCGAAATGTACGCTGCTCGTCTACATTGACGACACGACCAGCGAGCTGCTGCATCTCAAGATGGTCGAGACCGAGAGCACCTTTTCCGATATGGAAGCGACACGCGAATATAAGCTACATGGTTGGGCACAATGCGCGCTTCGCTCGTCCGGCCGCAGACAGTCGCGATCTGCACCGCCCTCTGGCACCGCGGGATGATCTGCACTCTGTCATGGTCTGGTGCGAACAGCGAACGGTCACGGCCGCGCTGACGCTGCACTACAACAAAGTGCTGTTCCTTCTGGAGCCGAACCCGATCAGCAAGGCATTGGCGCGCAAGCGCGTGGATGTCTGTGAATATCCCGACGGCACAGTCGAGATCCGCCACGAGGGGCGCTCCCTTCCTTATAGCCTGTTCGACAAGATGCCCCGGATCAATCAACCTTCCATCGTCGATAACAAGCATCTCGACGCGGCACTGGCGCTAGCAAAGGAGATCCAGGTAATCGCGCCGCATCACCGGCAGCGGAACAACTATGCCCCTGCCCGCCGGGATCAGCCCGCGCATCTGTTCCCCGAACCGGAGGCACCGGTGAAGATCGACGGACGCCGGTTGGGCGGTCCCAAGCTCAAGCGCGGCCCGCGGCTCAGCCGGGCGGAACTACAGGCGCGCGGCACGCTGGAGTTCGTGAAGGCCCGCTAAACCGGCTCTGACCGAGCCCGCTGCCTGCGCAGCGGGGCCATGCCCTTCCCCACCCACGTTGCGCTTCCAGCAGGGTCCGCGCTGCGCTATCTCGAGGGCTTCACGCAGCCCCTGCTGTCCTCAGAGGTGTCAATTCTATCGGGGACAGATAGTGTCTTTTCTAACCAGCAGAAACATCGGTATGTGCGCTCCCGAACCTGGCTTCTATGGCCTTAACAGGCTGAACGCCCTATCAGGCGTGTGTTCGCCACTACGGAACGGATCGGAATGACCATGCCCTCCAACCGCGACGCAAGTCCGGCCGACGTCACGCCGCTCGTTGATGTCATGGCTCGACTACGCGATCCCGATAGCGGCTGTCCGTGGGACATCCAGCAGGATTTTGCCAGCATAGCGCCCTATACTATCGAGGAAGCCTATGAGGTTGCCGACGCAATCGAGCGCAATGACATGGCCGATCTGCGCGATGAACTGGGCGATCTGCTGCTTCAGGTAGCGTTTCACAGCCGGATCGCGGAGCAAGCCGGGCATTTCACGTTGCAGGATGTGATCGATGGGATCACCCAGAAAATGATCCGCCGTCATCCGCATATATTCAGCGATGATGTGTCCAGGGAAGAAGGTCACAAGCATTGGGAGGCGATCAAGGCGGCCGAGCGCGCCGATCATGATCCGGATTCCAGCGCATTGGCTGGCGTGGCGCAGGCTCTGCCAGCCCTGCTTCGCGCGGAAAAACTTCAGAAGCGGGCCGCACGCACCGGATTTGACTGGCCAGACACCCAAGGCGTGGTCGCCAAGATCGAAGAGGAACTGCAAGAGGTTCGTGAAGCCGCCTCGCATGAGGAGCATCAGGAGGAGATCGGTGATCTGCTCTTCGCCGTCGTGAACCTTGCCCGTCACTTGAAGGTCGATGCGGAGGTCGCCCTACGCGCAGCCAACAGAAAGTTTGAAGCGCGGTTCCGCGGTATGGAGGCGCATGCGGGCGGCGATTTTGTGAAACTGAGCCTCGACGATAAGGAGGCGCTGTGGCGGACGGTCAAGCGGCAGGCAGCCAGACGCTGACGCAGACGCCCGCCCCTGGTTGGCCGCTGATCTCACGCGCAACCGATGCGGTGTGTCCTTTGAAGGTCAATCCTGGCGCTTGATGAAGCGAGCCAGCGCGGAATCCGACAATCTGACGTCAATCGCCATCTCCCCCTCCTCGGCATGGCTGGCAAGCACCTCCCCATGCTCGTGAAGCCAAGCGAGCGCCGCTCCGTCCGCGATCGGCAGCCGCAAATGGTGAACTTGCGCGCCCGAGGTCAGAAAGGCGCCGATGACGTGCTGGAGTGTGTCGATGCCTTCCCCGGTCAGTGCGGACAAGATGACCACATCGTTCCTGCGGGCAGCTATTTCACGCATGTCATCGGCGCGCCCCGCTTCCAGAAGGTCGAGCTTGTTCCACGCTTCGATCATGGGCGGCGGATCTCCCCCCTGCTCGCCCTTCAATGCCCCTTCGCCAGCAACCCCCAGCTCGCTGAGCACGTCCAGCACATCGTCGCGCTGAGCTTCGCTATCCGGATGCGCAATGTCGCGGACATGGATGATGAGGTCGGCGGACAGAACCTCTTCCAACGTCGCCCGAAAAGCTGCGATCAACTGCGTCGGCAGGTCCGATACGAAACCCACAGTGTCGGAGAGGATCGCTTTGTCCAGTCCGGGCAAGGCGATCTGCCGCATGGTCGGATCGAGCGTCGCGAAAAGGAGATCCTCGGCCATGACGTCCGCGCCCGTGAGCCGATTGAACAGGGTGGATTTGCCGGCATTGGTATAGCCTACCAGCGCTATGACCGGCCAGGGAGCACGCTGCCGGCGCGTTCTGTGCAGGCTGCGTGTGCGGGTTACCTGGTCGAGTTCGCGCCGGATCTTGGCCATGCGGTCCCGGATCATCCGGCGGTCAGCTTCGATCTGGGTTTCGCCGGGGCCGCCCAGGAAGCCGAACCCGCCACGCTGCCTTTCCAGATGGGTCCAACTGCGCACGAGCCGCCCAGCCTGATAGTCGAGATGCGCCAGTTCGACCTGAAGCCGCCCTTCGTTCGTTGCAGCGCGCTCACCGAAGATTTCGAGGATCAGACCTGTCCGGTCGATCACCTTGGCCTCGGTCGCCTTTTCGAGATTGCTCTGTTGAACCGGACTCAGCGCATTATCGACGATGACCAGTTCGGCTTCCTCGGCACGCGCGAGGGCCGCGATCTGTTCGACCTGCCCACTGCCGAACAAGGTGGCAGGCTTGCGGTCACGCACGCGAAAAGCTTGGGCGCGACGTATGTCGATGCCGATGGCGAGAGCCAAACCTCGGGCTTCTTCGAGCCGAGCCTCGCTATCGCGGCGCTCTGTCCCATGGGTTTCGGCGCGCACAACGACAGCTCGCGCACCGCGCGTGACCTCGTCGGTCGAGTCCCGGTTAAAGACGGCCATGTGGGTTTAACGCATCAGGCGGCAGCCCGCCTCATTCGAAGCGGGCGCCCAGCGCAGAAAAAGCGTCAATCCCCGCCCTCGCCCTCGCCGCTCAAATCGATGGCGTGAAGCGGCTGAACCGTCGAGATGGCGTGCTTGTAAACCAGCTGCACCATTCCGTCACGCTCCAGCAACATACAGAAGAGGTCGAACGCGGCGATTTCGCCCTGCAGCATGACGCCGTTCACCAAGAACATGGTAACCGGGCCGCCCGACTTGCGCACGGCGCTCAGGAAGATCTCTTGGAGCAGTCGCGGTTTGCCATTGCCATCGCTAGCCTTGCGCAGATCGGTGAGGTCCATCGGCTGGGCGGGCATGACGGTGGAGATGGCGTGCTTGTAGACAAGCTGGGATTGACCATCGCGGCGCAGCAGCACCGAGAAATTGTCAAACCATGTGATGATTCCTTGAAGCTTGACGCCCTTGACCAGAAACATGGTGACGGGAGTCTTGCTCTTACGCAGGCTGTTCAGGAAAATGTCCTGAAGATTATTCAGTTTTTCGGCCATGGTCATCACCAGTCCTTATTGGCGGGACGTTACCCGCTCGCGCACCCCTGGGCAGGGCGTCGTGCCTGCTCCCGCGTGTCGGGAGCGAGATGAAAGCTACCGCAATTGCGAAGAGCCGTCCATGCCCCTGATGAACTTCTGATCATCCACCTGCTTCAATTGTCTTTTCCATCAGTGATGCCAAGCAACTTCAGCTTGCGGTGCAGCGCGGACCGCTCCATCCCGATGAAAGTCGCGGTGCGGGAGATATTTCCGGAAAAGCGGCGAATCTGAATACGGAGATATTCGCGCTCGAAGCTCTCCCGTGCCTCTCGCAGCGGCGCGCCCATGATCGCGGACTGACCGATGCCCTCGCCTCCCCCATTATTGGTCAGTTCGCTAGGCAGCATGTCCAGTTCGATTCGGCCTATCCGCTCACCCGGGGCCAGGATCATGGTGCGTTCAATGACGTTGCGCAGTTGCCGGACATTGCCCGGCCACTCATTGGCTTGCAACGCGGCCATGGCATCACTGGCGATCTCTGGCGCCGGCACACGCCGTTCTGCCGCGAAACGGGCCAGATAATGTTCGACTAGCGGCGGGATATCGTCTCGCCGCTCGGACAAGGGCGGTATCACCAGCGGCACGACGTTCAGCCGGTAGAACAGATCCTCGCGGAAGCGCCGCTCCTCTATTTCCACCGCCAGGTCACGCGCTGTTGAGGATATGACCCGGACGTCCACCTTGACTTGTCGTTGGCCGCTGACGCGGGTGAAGCTCTGGTCCGTTAGCACCCGCAATATCTTGCCTTGGGTAGTTAACGGCATGTCGGCGATCTCGTCCAGATAGAGCGTGCCACCATGGGCCTGCTCCAGATAGCCCGGACGCACGAGACCGCTCGGGTCCTCGACGCCAAACAGTTCTTCCTCAACCCGGTCGGGGTCCATGCGTGCAGCCGCGACGACGATGAAGGGCGCGTCGGCGCGCCCGCTCCAGCTGTGGAGCATGCGGGCAGCAACCTCCTTGCCTACGCCCGCAGGGCCGGAAATCAGGACGCGGCTGCCGGTTCCCGCGACCCGCTTGATGGTAGCCCGCACCGCGTTAATGACCGCCGATGTACCGGTCAGTTCATCGTCCTGGCCGAACCGAGCCCGCAGGACCTGGTTTTCCCGCCGCAGCCTTTCGGTTTCGGTGGCGCGGGAGACCAGATGCAGGAGGCGATCCGCTTCGAACGGCTTTTCGATGAAGTCGGCCGCGCCCTTGCGAATCGCGGCGACGGCCGTGTCGATATTGCCGTGGCCGGAAATCATCAACACAGGAATGGTGGCGTCGCGCCGCTTGATTTCGTCAAGCAGTTCTAGCCCGTCCATTCGGGAACCCTGAAGCCATACATCCAGCAGGACGAGCGATGGACGCCGCGCATCCAGGGCCTCCATCGCCTCATCGCTGTTCGCCGCGGTCCGTGCCGCGAAACCTTCATCTTCGAGCACACCCGCGACGAGATCGCGAATGTCCTCTTCGTCATCCACTACGAGAATATCAAGCGCCATTGGCTGTCACTTTTCCCTTGGGCTGAGTCACGACATGACCCTCTTCCAGTTTTTCCAGGGCGGCGGTCGGGAAACGCAATGTCACGCGTGTCCCACCGCCGTCCGCGTCTTCCAGTCGGATCTCTCCCATATGTTCCTCGACGATCTTCTTGACGATCGCCAGGCCCAGACCCGTCCCTTTGGTGCGCGTGGTCATATAGGGTTCCAGCACCCTTTCCCGCTCGGGCGGAAGACCGATGCCGTCATCGCATACCTCGATCCTCAGATGGCTGTCATCGCGTTTAACCGTCATACGGACATGGCCCCGCTCGCGCCCAGCCTCAGGCGCAGGCTTGGGTTCGATTGCCTCCACCGAATTTTTGACGATATTGGTGAGCGCCTGTCCCAGCTGTCGCCGGTCGCAAACCAAGTCCATGTCGTCATCGTCTGCATGAAACTCAAACCGGATGTCCGGATGGGCAACCTCGTGGAGAAACAGCGCATGGCGAGCAATGTCGCTTACCGCTTCCCGACGAAACACTGGCTTGGGCATGCGCGCGAAAGAGGAGAATTCATCCACGATCCGCCGCAGATCGCCGACCTGCCGGATGATCGTACCCGTAAGACGCGTGAAAACCGCTTTGTCGCTACTGATCTCCTCCGCATAGCGCCGCTGCAGGCGCTCCGCCGCGAGTTGGATCGGCGTGAGGGGATTTTTTATCTCATGAGCGATCCTGCGCGCGACATCGGACCATGCGGCGCGCCGCTGGTCCGACAGTTGCTGCGTGATATCGTCAAAGGTGAGGATGTGGCGTGATGCGTCTTCAGAGACTTTCACCGCCAACGTGCGGACTTCGCCCTGTACGCGGATCTGGACGATCGCTGCGCCCTCCTCCGAAGCGGTCAGGGCGGCCAACTCCGGCGACACTTCTGAGAGTGGCCGACCGACCGCGTCGCCATCCTCGCGGACCAGGATGGCTGCGGCCGAACTGTTCAGCAGCACGATGACCCCGTCTCGGTCGACCGACAGCACCCCGGCCGACACACCGGACAGGATAGCCTCTATAAAGGCGCGGCGCTCGTCCAACTGGTTGTTCGCAGCCACAAGGGCGCCGGTCTGCGCTTCCAGCCTCTGAGTCATACGGTTGAATGCCGACGCGAGCGTGCCGATCTCATCGCGCGCCTGCGGGCTGGTCACCCGCGCCGAAAGGTCCCCTGCGGTAATCCGGCGCGCGGCGGTCACCAATTCGTTGACCGGACGCACCATCCAGTCGGCGACCGCCAGAGCGATATAGACGGCCACGCCTACCAGCAGCAGCGACCCGACGAAAAGCGCGACATTGAAGCGCAATTGCAACGCGCGCGACTGGGCGGCGAACACGTCATAATCCGCCAGGACCTTCTGCGCCCGCTCGACGTTGCTGAAGGCCGTCGAGCCTGAGTCGCGGGTGGCATACAGATAGATTTTCGCGCCCGGATAGAGCAGCGTCACCGCCTCGATCTGGCTGGGCTTGGCCGCAACCACCACATTTTCTCCCGAAGCCAGACGCTTGATAACGTCTGCCGACAGCATTTCAGATGCGGGCCGGCTATCAGGGTCCACCGTCGCCGCGGTGCGGGCCACGCCGTCCTTGCCGACCTCGATAATGGCTGATCTGTTCAGCTTTCGGGTTACAACCTGATAGATGTAACCTTCCGCGAACCGGGGGCTGGAAACCTTGGACTGGGATAGATAATCCCGCAGATCGCTCGCCATCGTGACGGTTTCGTCACCGACCTCGCGCAGATTCTGCTCATAATAGCCGCGCGCGAGATCACTTGCGTTCTGTAGCATCCCGCGCGCGCTATCCGAAAACCAGAACTGCACGCCATATTGGAACAGCAGCGACGCGAAGATCACGACCAGCAGCATCGGTACGCTGGCTATTATCGAGAAGATCGCAACGAGCCGGACGTGCAACTGCCCATCGCTGCCGATCGCTGACTGCACCGCGCGACGCTTCGCCACCCGACGCCCGAGCAGGACCAGCAGCGCGATCGCAGGAACCAGATTGCCGACCAGCAGCAGCGCAACGATCGGGGGCGTCAGTAACGTATAGGACTGCCCCTGCCCTGACAGCAGAACATAGGTAAGACCTGCGGTCGCAAGGAAGACCAGCAGCGTGACCGCTTCGACCAGCCGCGCCAGGTGCGGTCGAACATATCTCTTCCAGCCTCGACCACGCGCGGAGAGTGTCACAACGCCTTCCATAGTGGCGTTGCTACAACAATGCCGTGCCCGATCATACACAGTAATTGAACAGGACCTTATTCTGGTCGGCCGGTTCGCGCGGTTCGTCCCATTGCGGATCAGTCGGCTACTCGCAAGTGGAGGGGGTCCATTCCATAGTCAGTCAATTTCTTGCGCAGGGTGTTGCGATTGATCCCCAGAAGCGCGGCGGCGCGGATTTGATTGCCGTCCACGCTGGCCAGAGTTTCCTGCAGGAGCACCGGCTCGACAACGGCGAGGAGATCATCATGAAGGGCTCGGTTAGGCTGTCCCAGGCCAGTGCCGAGCTGCCGCTTTGCCCACTCCCGCACCGCCTGCACGAGCTGGCCGGCCGGCGCCACATAGTCTGCGGGCACGTTGTCGAGCGGGAGGCTGTTCCGCAGCATGTCGGCCGCGATCACATTCTCACGGCTCAGGACCGCCAGACGCTGCATCAGATTCTGTAACTCGCGTACATTGCCTGGCCAGTGGTAGGCCATCAGCAACTGAGCGGCGTCATCGGAAAGCGACTTGCGCGGCAATCCTTCCTGTGCTGCGCGATCAAGGAAATGCCGCGCCAGCAGAATCACGTCTTCCCGGCGCTCTCGCAGAGCTGGCAGAGCAATCGGCACGACATTCAGCCGATAATAAAGATCCTGCCGGAACCGGTTCTCCTCGATCAGCCGCGGCAGGTCCTTGTTGGTCGCCGCGATGATCCGGACATCGACCCGCACCGGTTTTGACCCCCCGACCGTTGTCACCTCTCCCGATTGCAGCACGCGCAGCAGGCGGGTTTGCGCTTCCATGGGCATGTCGCCGATTTCGTCCAGGAACAATGTGCCGCCCTGCGCCTGCTCGAACTTCCCGGCTGTCCGGGCATGCGCGCCCGTGAAGGCGCCTTTTTCATAACCAAAGAGTTCTGCTTCGATCAGTTCACGCGGGATGGCGGCCATGTTGATTGCAACGAAAGGCTTGGTACGCCGCTGCCCCAGACTGTGAATGGCTTCCGCCACCAGTTCCTTGCCGGTGCCCGACTCACCCAGCACCAGGATGCTGAGGTCATTCGAAAGGACGCGGGCCACCGTGCGATATACTTCTTGCATCGCGGGGGAACGCCCGACCAACGGCAGGCCATCATGCGGCAAACCGCTACTGACCCCCTCTCCGTCCTCAGCTTTGCCATGGCTGAGTGCGTCGCTGACGGCCCGCGCCAGCTCATTGAGGTCGAAGGGCTTGGGCAGATATTCGAACGCCCCCTTTTCGGTCGCACGGATCGCCGTGTTGAGGGTGTTCTGCGCGGACAGGACAATCACGCTGAGACCGGGCTTGCGCTCCAATATTTCGGCAACGCCATCCAGCCCGTCGCCGTCCGGCAGCATGACGTCTGTGATCAGAACATCCGGCGCGAAACTGTCGATAAGGGCACCGCGCTCGCGGATGGAACCGGCCGTCTTGACCTTGTGTCCTTGCCGCCGCAGCGCTTCGCCCACGACGAGGCAAATGGCGGGATCGTCATCGATGACCAGAACTGCGCCAGTCGCGCTCATCAGTTCATCCCCATCGGCAGCAGAATGCGGAAAGTCGATTCCCCTTCCTCATGGTCGCGGGAATATTGCACGAGACCATTCATGTCGCGCAACAGCTTGTCCACAAGCGCTAGGCCAAGGCCCTGCCCATCCCGCTTGCCGGTGATGAAGGGGTTGAACAGATGATCCAGAATATGGTCCGGCACACCGGGTCCGTTATCGATGACCAGAATTTCGATCGGCAGCACGGCGCTGCCCTTTCCATCGCCGACTACGACGGAGACTCCATGACGAAAGGCGGTTTCCACCCGGATGCAGGGATTTTCACTATGGTCCAGCGCTTCCGCAGCATTTTTCAGCAGGTTGATCATGACCTGCACCAGGGCATCGTCATTGATGATGGCGAATGGCAGCGACGGATCGTAGCGTTTGACGATGCGGATATTGCGGGCGAATCCGGCAGCCGCGATGCTCGCCGCCCGGTCGATCAGCGGATAGATGTTACCGGGCCGGCATTCGAGCGTTCGATCGGTAGTGAAATCCTGCATGCGGTCGATGAGGGCAGCGATTCGATCGACCTCGTTGCAGATAAGCTGGGTCAAGGCGGCATCCTGTCCGGCATTCCCCAGCTCAATCAGCTGCGCCGCGCCGCGAATGCCGGAGAGCGGATTCTTGATTTCGTGCGCCAGGATCGCCGCAGCGCCGATTGCTGAGCGCGCCCCGCCCGTGGTGCCTCGATGGCCGATCTTTCGCGCGTGGCTTTGCGAATGGATGGACACGACCCGCCACCCTTCATGGTCGATGACCGGAGAGATCATGAGGTCCACCTCCATTTCGGCGGTCCGACCCGCGTGAACCCTGACGTCATAGGCTGCGATCGGCTTGTTGCTGTGCCAGATGTCGAAGCGCGATCCCACATCCGCCATCCGAATAGTGCGGGTGATGTCGCTCCCGACGATGGCCGAACGGCCCATGTTGAGCAAAGTTTCCGCCCGTACATTCGCTTCGGCGATGAGATTGTCGGGGCGCACGACCAGCGTCGCCACCGGCAATGCCGTCATAAGCTCGGTCAGGGATGGCCCATCCTGCGGCGTCCGGGGCGGCGGGATGGTCTCGGCCGGCACGCTCATGCAGCCTTGCGCGGTTCAACCATATCTTCCTGCGCGATGAGCGGCTCGTAGAAATGCGCGAGCATGTCTAGCACGACATTGCCGTCCGGTTCCTGGTTAACGGCATTGCGAAACTCGGCCGAGCCCGGCAGCCCCTTGGTGTACCAGCCGATATGCTTGCGGGCCATGTTGACGCCGGTCAGGCCATCATAATGATCGATCATGGCGCGGTAATGTTCTGTAATCACCTGATATTGCTCAGCAAGCGAAGGGTCCGCAAGGCGCTGACCTGTGCGGAACCAATGCATCACCTGCCCGATGAGCCAAGGGCGACCATAGGCGCCTCGACCGATCATTACGCCGTCCGCGCCGCTCTGTTCAAGCGCGGTTTCAGCGTCCTCGATCGAACAGATGTCGCCATTGACAATCACCGGAAGGGAAACAGCTTGCTTGACGCTGCGCACGAATTCCCAGTCGGCGCTGCCCTTGTACATCTGGCAGCGGGTCCGGCCATGGACGGTTATTAGCTTCGCACCCAGATCCTCGGCGATTCTCGCCAGTTCCGGCGCGTTGAGGCTGGAATGATCCCACCCCATCCGCATCTTGACGGTGACGGGTACTTCGACGGCCTTCACCGTCGCTTCGATCAGCGCGGCGGCCAGCGGCAGGTCGCGCATCAATGCGCTTCCAGCATCGCCGTTCACCACCTTTTTCACCGGGCAACCCATGTTGATGTCGATAATGGCAGCGCCCCGGTCAGCATTCAGCTTCGCCGCCTCAGCCATTTCGCGCGGTGAGCAGCCGGCCAACTGCATCGAGACGGGTTCCTCGACAGGATGCCATGCGGCTTTCTGCAGCGACTGCCGGGTTTCGCGAATCATCGCCGCCGTGGCGATCATCTCCGTGACGTTGAGTCCGGAGCCGTAGCGACGAACCAGTGTGCGGAACGGCATATCGGTGACGCCTGTCATCGGTGCCAGAATCACGGGCATGTCGATCGTCACGGGACCGATGGAAATGGGGGAGAGCGCGCGCATTGCCGAACCTGCCTAAAAAACAGGCAGCCCTTAACGGAAAAGCGCCCTCCGGGCAAGCAAAGCCAGGTCTGGCGGTCATGCGCGCCCTTCGCTACACGCCAGGGCATGATGTGGGGCAAGCAGAATGTGGTCGCGCTGGTCGTCGCTGCCGGCCAGGGAAGTCGGGCTGGCGGCGACACGCCCAAGCAACTCCGCCGGATCGGCGGCAAGCCGGTGCTGGCTCACGCCGTCGACGCCCTCACGGCTCATCCGGCGGTGGACAAAGTCGTGCTGGTCGTCGGCGCGGGACAAAAGGATGCCGTTCGCGACCTGCTCGGGGATCGCGCTGACGCGATCGTGTTGGGTGCCGACAGTCGGCGCGGTTCAGTGCGCGCGGGGCTGGAGGCTGTTGCCGCCCACGGCGGCGCGTTACATGTTCTCATTCACGATGCCGCACGTCCTTTCCTGCCCCCTGACGTGATCAATCGCCTGCTCAAAGCGCTCGATACGGTGTCCGGCGCCGTGCCGGTACTGCCTGTCGCCGATACGCTGGTGCGATCTGAATCTGGTCGTGCCGGCGATCTGGTTGATCGCGCCGCGCTTTTCCGCGTGCAGACGCCCCAGGCCTTCCGCTTCGATTCGATCCTGGCGGCTCATCGCGGATGGGATGCTTTGCGGGAGGCAACCGACGACGCCCAGATGCTTAAGCTTCATGGCGAAAGTGTCGCGATGGTCGCCGGCGATGAAAGGCTGGAGAAATTGACCTATCCTGAAGATTTTGCGCGCGCCGAAGCCCGCCTCGTTGGCCAGCGGGCTACGCGGGTTGGCATGGGTTATGATGTTCACAGGCTGGCAGAGGGCGAAGAACTCTGGCTCGCCGGCGTCCGGATTGATCATGAGCGCGGTCTCGCTGGCCATAGCGACGCGGACGTGGCGCTCCACGCGATCGTAGACGCCCTCTTTGGCGCGCTGGCCGAGGGTGATATCGGCAGCCATTTTCCCCCGTCCGATCCGCAGTGGCGAGGCGCGGCATCGTCCCGCTTTCTGGAATATGCCGTTGATCGCGTGGCGGTTCGTGGCGGTAATATCGAACATATCGACCTCACGATCATTTGCGAAGCGCCGAAAATCGGCCCCCATCGCGAGGCCATGCGCCAGCGGGTCGGAGAGATTGCCCGAATCCCGCTCGATCGGATCAGCGTGAAGGCGACCACGACGGAACGCCTGGGTTTTGCAGGCCGCCGTGAAGGCATAGCCGCGCAGGCTGTTGCAACCCTTTCCTTCCCCGCGCTATTCTAGCTATCATGCCAGACCATATCCTCCCCGTGCAGCTTGTCGAACTCGCCGAGCGCGTCATCATTGCCAATCGCCGCGCCGGCAGGACGATAGCCGTTGCGGAAAGCTGCACCGGTGGCCTCGTCTCGGCCGCGCTCACCGAGATAGCCGGATCATCCGACGTGTTCGAAGCCGGTTTTATTACTTATTCCAATGACATGAAGAATGAACTTCTGAAAGTTTCGCAGGACGTCTTGGAAACCTTTGGCGCCGTATCCATCGCCACAGCCTGGGCGATGGCGCAGGGTGCGTTGACGAAGAGCCACGCGAACGTCGCCGTGGCGATCACCGGCATCGCCGGGCCAGGCGGCGGATCTGAACAGAAGCCAGTCGGAACTGTGGTATTTGCCCGCGCCGAGCGCGGCGGCAGTCCCGACAAGGTCGTCGCCGACATGCGTCATTTCGACGATAGCGGCCGCGGCGGCGTACGCCTTCAGGCAGCGCTTTGCGCGCTGGAACTGCTGCTGCCTGACTCGCCGTAAAGTTCCGCCGCGCGCGTTTCGAACGCACCGATCATCTTGCGCAACGCCTTGTCGAACATCTGCCCGGCGAGCATTTCGAACAGCCGGTTCTTGAATTCGAACTCGACCTCGAAATCGACCAATACCCCGCTCTTTCCATCGTCGCGGAAACGCCACTGATTGTGAAGGTGCTTGAGCGGCCCGTCCACATAATCGACCCGAACAAAATCGGGGCGATGTTTATGAACGCGGGATGTAAAGCTCTCCTTGATTCCCTTGAAGCCGACGATCATGTCCGCGACCATTTCGGAATCGCTATTGGACCGCACTCGGATAGCGCTGACCCAAGGAAGGAATTCGGGGTAGGCCCCGACATTCGCAACCAATTCGAACATCTGGTGAGGCGTGTACGGCAGCGACCGCGTTTCGTGGTGCCTGGGCATCGCTTAGCGGGCAGCCTTGGCCAATTGTGCCTCGCGCGCGGCCCGCATCTCGGCAAAATCCTTGCCGGCGTGGTAGCTTGAGCGCGTCAGGGGACTCGACGCCACCTGCAGGAACCCCTTCGCCCGGCCGATCGCCGCATAGGCGCTGAAGGCGGCCGGTGTCACAAATTCCATCACCTTGGCGTGCTTGGGCGTTGGCTGGAGATACTGGCCCATGGTGAGGAAATCGATGTCCGCCGACCGCATGTCGTCCATGACCTGGTGGACCTCGAGCCGTTCCTCACCCAGGCCCAGCATGATGCCGGACTTGGTGAAGATCGACGGATCGAGCTTCTTCACCATCTCCAGCAGGCGCAGTGACGCATAATAGCGCGCGCCGGGCCGGATGGTCGGATAAAGCCGGGGAACGGTTTCCAGATTATGGTTATAGACGTCCGGCCGGGCCGCGACGATCATCTCCACGGCCCGTTCATGCTTGTTGCGGAAGTCGGGCGTCAATATCTCGATCGTCGTGTCGGGAGTGGTGCGGCGCAGCGCCTCGATCACCTTCACGAACTGAGACGCCCCCCCATCGGGCAGGTCATCTCGATCGACCGAGGTGACGACGATATGCTCCAGGCCCATTTCGGCGCAGGCATCGGCCAGGTTCTGCGGCTCGTTGGCATCGACCTTGCGCGGCATGCCGGTTTTCACATTGCAGAAGGCGCAGGCGCGCGTGCAGACGTCGCCCAATATCATCACGGTGGCATGCTTCTTGGTCCAGCATTCGCCGATGTTGGGGCAGGCTGCCTCTTCGCATACGGTGGCCAAACCCTTTTCGCGCATGAGCTTGCGCGTCTCATGGTAGCCAGGACTGGTCGGCGCCTTCACGCGGATCCAGTCGGGCTTGCGGGCGCGCTCCGGTTGGGCACGCGTCGGGATGGAGGCGATTTCCGTCATGCGCCCCAGATAGCGATGCATGGACGCACTTGCCAGCCCCCATCTTGTAAGGCAGACAGCGGCCATGACTGACTTTTCCGACATGCTCGAAGGCTATCGCCGCTTCCGCAACACCGGTTGGACAGAGCAGCGCGAACGTTGGGACGAACTGAACGAAGGTCAGAGTCCCCGCGTGATGGTAATCGCCTGTTCGGACAGCCGCGTCGACCCAGCGCAGATTTTCGACACCAGTCCGGGCGAGATTTTCGTGGTGCGTAATGTCGCGGCGCTGGTGCCCCCCTTCGAAACCAACCCCGGACGGCATGGCGTGTCGGCGGCCTTGGAATTTGCGGTGCAGGTTCTGAAGGTCAGCGAGATCGTCGTGATGGGCCACGGAAAATGCGGCGGCTGCAAGGCTGCGCTGAACCAGGGGCTGAAAGACGCTCCTCCCGGAGAAGGTGGCTTCATCCACAGCTGGATCGAATTGCTCGACGATGCGCGAGAGAAAGTCGTGGAGCGATTCGGCGACGACCGCAGCCGCAATGCAGAACGCGCGATGGAACAGGAAGGCGTAAAGGTCAGCCTGGCCAATCTTCGAACTTTCCCCTGCGTCCGCACGAAGGAAAAGCAGGGCGAGATCAAGCTCATCGGTGCTTTCTTCGCGATTGCCGATGGTCAACTTCACCTGCTGGATGAAACAAGCGGGGAATTCCATCCCGCGGCCATGGAATCTGCCTGATGTCCTCACCGGTCCACAGCGGCAATGTTGCCCTGTTGATCGATGCAGACAATGCTTCCGCCGACCATTTCGACCCGGTAATGACGGTGCTTGCAGAACTCGGCACCGTCAACATCCGCCGTGCCTATGGTAACTGGAGCAAGCCCGCGCTCAAGGGCTGGGCGCGGCAGGTGGTCATCCAGGCGATCGAAACGCAACAGCAATTCGATTTGACCAAGGGCAAGAACGCGACCGACATGAAGATGACGATCGACGCCATGGACCTGATGGCGTCGGGCCGGGTTACCGGCTTTGGTCTCATGTCTAGCGACAGCGACTTTACGCCGCTCGTCACCCGCATCCGGCAGCAAGGCATTCCCGTCTATGGCTTCGGCTCCGACAAGACGAGCGACGCATTCCGCAGCGCCTGCACCCGCTTCATCGATGTGGGCGCGCTTATGCGCGAGCAGAGGATCGAATCGGAAGAACTCGGGACCGTGGGCGACGCGCCTCAAGGAACCGAAGTAAGCCCCGAATTGCTGAAGCTGCTCATCGACGCTTATAATGCGGTCAAGCGCGACGAGCAGGGGTTCGCGAGGCTGAGCGAAGTGGGTCAGTTGGCCGGAAATCGCTCCAGCTTCGACACGCGCAACTACGGTTACAAGCGGCTGTCGGACCTCGTCGGATCGATCAAGAACTTCAAGGTAGAAGTTCGGGACGGCCAGACCTGGATCAAGCGAGTGCATTGATGGCCGTCATCGCGCGGCATCTGTTGATCCTCGGGCGCGTTCAGGGTGTCTTCTATCGTAACTGGACCACCGACACGGCCGATCGAATTGGCATTACCGGCTGGGTGCGTAACCGGATGGATGGCAGCGTGGAGGCCTGGATCGAAGGACCCGCCGATTCGGTGACGCAGTTCATCGCCTTGGCGCATGAGGGCCCGAGCGCTGCCAAGGTCGCGCGGATAGAAATCGAGGATGTCGCGGCAAAGGGCTTTACCATTTTCGAGAAGCGGCCGACCTGTTGAGCCCGCTCCTGACACCGTTCAACCAAGGGACGGAATCTCTCCGCTAAATGGTCCGAAGCCATCCCCACCTGATGCTATTTCCGGCCGAACAGCCTCTCGATATCCCCATGTGACAGCTTCACCCAGGTAGGTCGGCCGTGATTGCACTGACCGCTACGCGGCGTGATCTCCATTTCGCGCAGTAGCGCGTTCATCTCCGCGACGCTCAAGGTACGGCCGGCGCGGACCGAACCATGACAGGCCATGGTGGCGGCGACCATATCCAGCCGTTCCTTGAGCGACAGTGCGCCGTCATAGGCCGCCAGATCATCGGCGAGATCGGCTACCAGCCCTTGCACGTCTCCCTGCCCCAGCATCGCCGGACTAGCGCGCACCAGCATCGCCGCGGGCCCGAACCGTTCCAGCTCCAGCCCGAAGTCACGCAGTTCCTCGATCCGTGCTTCCAGACGATCGCAGGCGGGCTCGTCCAGTTCGACGACTTCCGGCAACAGCAGTGCTTGGGCCGCGACCCCCTGCCCTTCCATGGCGCGGCGCATCCGCTCGAGCGTGAGACGCTCATGCGCGGCATGCTGGTCGACAATGACCAAGCCGTCCTCGGCTTCCGCGACAATATAGGTGCGCGCCACCTGGCCCCGCGCCACGCCCAGCGGAAAGTTGCTGCCTTCGGGCGCGGCCGCCGCCGCAGGCTCGGCGCGGCCCTGCGGCGGTGGCGCGATGAAGCCCTGCCGCCGGTCGGCGAAGGATATGGATGAGGCGGAGTGGGCAGGCCCCCATGCCGCAGCTTCAAAGATCGGGAGCGGGCTGATCGGGGTCGGCGAGACCGGCTCCGATCTCCAGGCTGCAAGGCCGGCGGAATCTGCCTGCTGCACGGCGCGGAAGCCTTCCGCATCGAGCGCGCGCCGCAAACCCGACACGATCATGCCCCGGACGAAAGCGGGATCGCGGAAGCGCACTTCCGTCTTGGCCGGGTGAACATTCACATCGACTTCCAGCGGCGGCACGTCCAGGAACAGCGCCACGACGGGATGCCGATCGCGGGCGAGCATGTCGGCATAGGCGCCGCGCACCGCGCCCACGAGCAGCCGGTCACGCACCGGCCGGCCATTCACGAACAGATACTGATGGTCGCCGACACCGCGATTATAAGTGGGCAGTGACGCGACTCCCGAAAGGCGCAGACCGTCGCGCTCAAGGCTGACGATCACATGGTTTTCGGCGAGTGCCCGGTCGGTCAGCGCGGCCACCCTGTCTTCCCGCGCCTCACCCGCCTGGACGGCCAGCGTGCGCCGGCCGTCGTGCTCCAGGCTGAAGGCAACCGCCGGGTGCGCCATGGCGAGCCGGCGGATGATGTCCAGGCAGGCCGCATATTCCGCTTTGGGCGAGCGCAGGAATTTGCGCCGGGCCGGCACGCGGGCGAACAGTTGCTCCACCGTCACCCGGGTTCCAGGGGGCAGCGCGGCCGGGCCTTCTGCGACGAGTTCGCCATTGTCGACCGTCCGGTTCCAGCCATCCCGTCCCAGAGGCCGGCTGTCGATGGACAGGCGCGCGACGCTGGCGATCGACGGCAGCGCTTCACCCCGAAAGCCCAGCGTCGAAACATTTTCTATGGCATCGTCAGGTAGTTTCGAGGTGGCGTGCCGCTCCATCGCGAGCGCGATGTCGTCAGCGGTCATCCCGCAGCCGTCGTCGCTCACCTCGATCCGGTCGAGCCCGCCATGGGCCAGCCGTATGGAAATGCGCAAGGCGCCCGCATCCAGCGCATTTTCGACGATCTCCTTAAGTGCGCTGGCAGGCCTTTCAACCACTTCGCCTGCGGCAATGCGGTTGACCAGATGTTCGGGCAGGCGGCGTATTGACATTGATTAGTGACTAGCCCAAGCGATCGCTTTCCGCGAGCCGGGGCCCTGAAAAATTTGCGTCATGACAGGGGCGGCGGAACGTGGCAGGGACTTCCGACCGCCCCGGTTCGCGTCGCCGGGACGATCGGGCTGAACAGGAACAGGCATGTCGATCTTCTCGCGACTTTTCAAACTCTCCTCCCAGGATATGGCCATCGACCTCGGCACGGCAAACACCGTGGTCTATGTGCGCGGGCGTGGCATCGTGCTCAACGAACCCTCGGTTGTTGCGGTGGAGACGCTGAACGGGGTTAAGCGGGTGAAGGCCGTGGGCGATGACGCCAAGCTCATGATGGGCAAGACACCTGATTCGATCGAGGCCATCCGCCCGTTAAGGGACGGCGTGATTGCTGACATCGACGTAGCCGAGCAGATGATCAAGCATTTCATCACCAAGGTGCATGGCGGCAAGTCGCGCCCCTGGCGCTTCCCTGAGATCGTGATCTGTGTGCCCAGCGGCTCGACCAGCGTCGAACGTCGCGCGATCCGTGACGCGGCCAGCAACGCGGGTGCGAGCCAGGTCTTCCTGATCGAGGAGCCGATGGCAGCCGCGATCGGCGCCGACATGCCCGTGACCGAGCCGATCGGCTCCATGGTCGTCGACATTGGCGGCGGCACGACCGAAGTCGCCGTGCTCTCATTGCGCGGCCTCGCCTACACGACATCGGTTCGCGTCGGTGGCGACAAGATGGACGAGGCGATCGTGTCCTTCGTTCGCCGTCATCACAATCTGCTGATCGGCGAAGCCACCGCCGAGCGGATCAAGAAACAGTTCGGCGTCGCCCAGCCGCCCGAAGATGGCGTGGGTGAGACGATCCACATCAAGGGCCGCGACCTGGTGAATGGCGTTCCGAAGGAAATCTCGATCAATCAGGGCCAGATTGCCGATGCTCTGGCGGAGCCGATCAGCACGATCGTTGAGGGCGTGCGCATCGCTCTGGAGAACACGGCCCCCGAACTGGCGGCCGACATCGTCGATCAGGGCATCGTCCTGACGGGCGGCGGGGCGCTGCTCAAGGGCCTCGACGACGAACTGCGCGACGAGACCGGGCTGCCCGTAACCATCGCGGAAGACCCGTTGACCTGCGTCGCGATCGGCACCGGCCGGGCGATGGAGGATCCGATCTTCCGGGGCGTGCTGCAAACCGCTTAAGGCCAGGGGGACGACAGGATGGCGCGGCCACCCAGCCGACGTCCCGGCCACAACCGGAAGGCGCAATATAGTCTGTTCGCCAGCTATGTGGTGGCGACGACGGGCGCTGCCGTCGGCCTGCTTCTGGTAGCCGTCGCGATTTTCGATCCGACCGGCTTTGCCGCGATCCGCACCGCCGCGTTCGAGGTTACCCGCCCCGCATCGATCGGTCTGCGGAACATGGTCAGCGGCGCAAGCTCCCTTGATGAGGTGTTGACTGCCTACTGGCGGGCCGGCTCGCAGAACGTCGCCCTGCGCCGGCAAGTGGAAGCAGACCGCAACCGCATCATCGAAGCAAAGGGCATTGCGCAGGAAAATCTTCGACTGAAGAAGCTGCTCAAATTGGTTGATGAGGACCAGAGTGATCTTCTGACCGCGCGGCTGATTTCGTCTTCCTCATCCAGCTCGCGCCGGTTTGCGCGCCTCAATGCCGGCCGGTGGCAGGGCGTACGCCCGGGCATGCCGGTTCGCGCGCCCGAGGGGCTTATTGGCCGTATTCACAGTACGACCCCCAATACAGCGGAAGTGCTGTTGCTGACGGACAGCAGCAACATTGTTCCGGTTCGACGGGCAACCGACAGCGTCCCCGCCATCTCGACGGGTCTGGGGGACGGAACGTTGGAAATCCGGTCGCTGGCCGCCGGCCGCAATCCCTTCACTCCTGGCGATATCCTGGTGACGTCGGGTGTCGGTGGCATTTACCAGCCCAATATCCCGGTTGCGGTGATCGTCCGGATCGCCGGGGAAATCGCCTATGGCGTGCCACTGGCAAACCCGTCCAAGGTTGACGCGGTGGTGGTCGAGCGGTCGTTCGAGGAAGCGGTTACCCGCGGCGAACCTGCGGCCGAAGCCGGATTGGTTTCTCCCAAGACGCCGTCCAATATCGCCGCGCCATGATGGATTCGCATCTTCACCCGGTTCCGAGGCTGGGCCGGCACCCCTCTCGCTTCAGACTGATCGGCACGCCAGTCATCACGGTGATGCTGGGGTCGTCGATCACGCTCCTGCCGTTGATAGCACAGGCCCCTGTGATGCCCCCTTTCGGCCTTCTGCTGCTTCTGTCCTGGCGTCTGCTGCGCCCCGAACTATGGCGTGCCTGGATTGGTCTGCCCCTCGGCCTGTTCGACGACATCATGAGTGGTCAGCCGATCGGGTCCGCAATGTCCCTTTGGACTATGACGCTGATAGCTATCGATGCGATCGAACATCGTATGGTGTGGCGCAGCTACCGGCAGGACTGGCTAATTGCATGCGCAGCCATTATCTTTTGCCTCGCCGGTGGGGTGTTCTTCGCGCGGATCACTGGCGGAGGCGACATCAAGCTGCAACTGGTTCTCCCGCAAATGCTCTGGACGGTCCTTCTCTTTCCTTTCGTGGTGCGCCAATGCGCCCGGATTGACCGCTGGCGCGTGATGGCATGAAGCTGCCGAAGCTCAAGCGCAAGACCGTCAACGAAGCCGCGCTGTCCTTCACGTTTACACGGCGGGCAATGGTGGTCGGCGGTCTCCAGGCCGGCGTGGGGGCCATGTTGCTCGGCCGGATGGCATGGATCAGCGTGGCGGAAAATGAAAAATATAATCTCCTCTCGGAAAGCAATCGCGTCAATCTGACGCTGATCCCGCCTCGCCGCGGCTGGATACTCGACCGCAACGGCAAGGCGCTTGCCAACAACAGGACCGATTTTCGTGTCGACCTCATACCGGAACGCGTGACCGATCCGGAGGGGACGATCGGAAAGCTGACGCGCCTCCTCTCGCTTGCGCCTGAAGAAGTGGACCGGATCAAGACCGAACTCGACAAGTCGGCCGGCTTCCGTCCAGTGCAGGTGGCGGAGAAACTGACATACGATCAATTCGCCGCCGTCAGCGTCCGCCTGCCCGACTTGCCGGGTGTGGCGCCGAGCCAGGGATTCTCCCGCTATTATCCCGCAGGCGCAGCCGTCGGGCATCTTCTCGGCTATGTGGGAGCTGCTTCGGCCGAGGATTATGAGGAGCGCAAGGACCCGCTCCTGATCACGCCTGGATTCAAGGTTGGCAAGGACGGACTGGAAAAGTCGTTCGACCGTGAACTGACGGGTAAGCCCGGCGCCAAGCGGGTTGAAGTGACGGCCCGCGGCAAGATCGTGCAGGAACTGACGACCCGACCGGACACGCCGGGTCATGCTATCCAATTGACCATCGATGCGGGCCTGCAGGAATATGCGGGCCGGCGCCTTGCAACGCAGAGCGGCTCTGTGGTGGTCATCGACTGCCACAATGGCGACGTGCTTGCGATGGCGTCGATGCCCAGTTTTGATCCCAACAGCTTTTCCGAGGGCATCAGCCACATGGAATGGGAAATGCTGTCGAAGGACGACCATGTCCCGCTGCGCAACAAGACGCTCCAGGGTCTTTATCCGCCCGGATCGACCGTCAAGCCGATGGTAGCGCTGGCCTTGCTTGAGGCCGGCATCAGCCCGTCAGACACGGTGAGTTGCTCGGGCGCGATCCGGGTCGGCAATACAATGTTCCACTGCTGGAAGCGGCGCGGCCATGGCTCCGTCAACATGCACAACGGGATCAAATACAGCTGCGACATCTATTTCTACCAGATGGCGCAGCGCATCGGCATGGATCGCATCGCCAGCATGGCCCGGCGCGTCGGAATGGGTCAGAAATTCGCCCTGCCCTTCCCCAGCCAGAGCTATGGCACGGTCCCCGATCCCGAATGGAAGCTCAAGAAATATCGTCAGAAATGGCAGGTCTATGACACGGTCAACGCGACGATCGGCCAAGGCTACATGCTCATCAATCCGCTGCAGATGGCCATCATGGCGGCGCGACTCGCGACCGGTAAGCAGCTGGTGCCCAATTTCATCCATGGCGCCCGGCGACCTCCGCCGCTGCCGGTAGGGGTGCCCGAGGAGCATCTCGTGACCATCCGTCAGGCCATGGGCGCGGTGGTGAACGAAGGTGGCACCGGCGGTGCCGCGAGAATGGACGTGCCAGGGGTCATGCTCGCGGGCAAGACCGGCACGGCACAGGTCCGCCGCATCACCACTTCGGAACGGGCCGGCGGCGTCCGCGGAAACGCTTCTCTACCTTTCAAGCTCCGCGATCATGCGCTGTTTCAGGGGTTCGCGCCGTTCGACAATCCGCGCTACTCCATCGCCTGTATTCTCGAACATGGCGGCCATATCAATCGCATCGAGGACACACCGACGATTGCGTCAGACACCATGACTTTCCTGTTCGACCAGGCAAAGGCCATTGAGAAGCTTGAGGCACTGGAAAAACAATGGGGTGGCCCGCCGGCAGAACGGATGGCGCGACAAATGGCGGCCTTCCGCTTGGCCAAGGCGATGGAAAAGGGCGAAGCGCCGCCAGCGAAAGCTGTTGTCGCAAATGCCACCGATGCGGCGCCAGTCAATAAGATCGCGCCTTCCACTTCAACGCCTGACGACGATGCTGCGGCCCGATGAGTATCGTCCCTGAACCACTTGCTGAATTTCCATGGCGCGTTTTGGGCATTCTGCTGGCCATAGCCGGCTTTGGGACCCTCGTCCTTTACAGTGCCGCCGCGGGAAGCATTACGCCCTGGGCGGTCAATCAGGGCGCCCGCTTCGTCATTTTTTCCATCATGTCCTTCGCGCTGAGCCGTGTCCGGCTTGACGTCTTCGCGCGACTGGCTTTCCCGGCCTATGGCGCGATCCTCGTCTCGCTCGTCCTTGTCGAGTTGATTGGCGGCGTTGCGGGTGGCAGCCAGCGGTGGATCAACCTTGGCTTCATGCAGTTACAGCCGTCCGAATTCATGAAACCGATCATCGTGCTCGCCGTGGCCCGCTTCTATGCACTGCTTCCTGTGGGCGAAATCAGGAGGTGGACGGCGATCTGGCCGGCATTGGTCCTTATCGGTGTGCCCTTCTGTCTCGTGCTCGTTCAGCCGGATCTTGGCACGGCAACGATGATCGCGGCCGGTGGCGTCACGGTCATGTTCCTGGCGGGCCTTCCGCTGCGACTTTTCGTCGGGTCCGGGCTCGCACTCGCCGCGATTGTGCCGATCGCGTTCAGCTTCCTTCATGACTATCAGCAAAAGCGCGTTCTCATTTTCATGGATCCGGAAAGCGATCCACTGGGCGCGGGCTATCATATCAGCCAGTCAAAGATCGCCATCGGGTCGGGCGGCATATGGGGCAAGGGTTTCCTCAAGGGCACTCAGAGCCATCTTCAATATCTGCCCGAAGGCCATACCGACTTCGTCTTCGCGACCATGGCAGAGGAATGGGGGCTCGCTGGCGGCATCTTCCTGATCGGAGCTTTCCTCCTTCTGTTTCGTTGGGGTATCGGCGTATCGCTGCGGGCGCAGGATAGATATGCAAGGCTGGTGGCCGCAGGACTGACCACAACGATCTTCTTTTACGTCGCCATCAATCTGATGATGGTGATGGGGCTTGCCCCGGTTGTCGGCATACCCCTGCCCTTCATGTCCTATGGCGGGTCGTCGATGCTCACCGTGATGTTGTGCGTCGGCATCATAATGGCGATTGAGCGCTCAACCCGACGAGGTGGACAGCGGCGTGGTGATTGGGGTTGATTTTCGGCGCTTTCGCAAAAAATCGGAAGCTAAGGCGATTTCCTGTTTGCAAAGCGGAAGGATGATGCTAACCGCCCGGCCACGCCACGGCGAGACCCCATGGGGTCAGTTCGGAAGCGAGTGTGGACGCATAGCTCAGTTGGTAGAGCAGCTGACTCTTAATCAGCGGGTCCTAGGTTCGAGCCCTAGTGCGTCCACCACTTTCTCCCATAAGTTCAATAACTTACTAGACCTGAAATTTGGGTTGGGATGATCCGTCTTCGGGCTAGGTAGCAGCCTAGGTAGCACGGCCAGCGGCCGCATATTTTTCGGCTGCGGCTAGGCGGAAGAATCGTGGCCTCGAAATGACCCACTGTCTGGCATCGCGGGGGCAGGAAGAGCTGCATCGGCTCGAACTGAGATCTTGGCATCTAGGGGCGACTTGGTTCGCCGATCTATGGCTGAAATTTGAGACGCAGAGCTTCGGCATGCGCCCTTCCCGCAGGGGGCACGGTCGGCACAGCAAAGCGATCCAGCCAGTCAGCCCAAATCGTCCCAGCGAATCGGACACGCGCGCTGCGCACCGCAATTGAGAAGCTCTCGATTTCCGCGCGGTGCTCTGAACAAGCAGAGGCAGGCACACGTGTTGGTTCGGCGTAGGCTTGGCCTCTCGATGAACCAGCCAAACCCATTCGCCGCCACCAAGGCGGCGCTGCATCGATCACATCAGAGGAATGATGGCTGTCTCGGAGCGACGGGTCTGCCGTGTGCTCGGGCTGCAACGATCGACGCAGCGCAAGATGCCTGGCGGGGCTGACGACGAGGCGGCCTTGACCGAGGACATCATCGCTTTGGCCAGACATTAAGGCCATTACGGCTATCGCCGAGTCATGGCTCTACTGCGTGATGCCGGCTGGCATGTGAACCGCAAGCGGGTCGAGCGCATCTGGGGACGCGATGGGCTCAATCTGACCGATGAGTTCTCCGACAACCTCGCCGCGTACCTTGAGCCATTCGACGGCAACATCGAGCTGGTCAGCATCGACAACCCTCCCCTGAATTCGTCCAGGCCGCCTAGGCTGCCGGCACGCCGATGCTGTTGACCATCCGCCAATAGGCGTCACTCAATCGGGAAAGCGACGATCCAGGCAAATCGGGGCCAATTGCGTCCTTAAGGATCGGCACCAGCCCGTCGCCGAAGCGGGTAATCCAACCCCGCTCGACTTCCGCGGGTAAGCGGACCGCGGGTGACGCACCGGTAAAGGTTGCCACGGTTGCGTCGAACAGCGCGCCGGCAACCTTGTTATGCTCCTCGGTCGGGGTGCCATGGTTAGGGCGAGCGATATAGCCGGCCATGGCCTGGACGATGATGCCACGCTTATCGTTCAGCACCGCGCTTGTGGCGCTGATTTCTTTTTCGGTAGTCATAGTTGATCCTCGGCATGCACCGTGGTCCGCAGGCGCATATGGCCCGCGCAAAAACCTACGGGTGCAATATGGAAGCAGTTTAGCCAGCTAGGGCTATTCGTACCTCGGTGTGGGATCGCGTTCTCTCGCGAACTAGCACATCGAGGGGTGCAGTCGCGTCATCAGGCTGCCGGAATAATGTTCAGCCCGCATCGAGATTTGGAGCCAGTTCATGGTATCGAGATATGGACGTTTGGCCAAAATGCAACCGGTGGCGACCCGGCATCGCGATCAAGCCCAGTAATCCGGCCGCCCCTCTTCCATTCCAATTCGATGGTGGCGGGCTCCAACGTGTGCGGAGATGCCCGATCTTTCGGCACCCATCATCGCGGGGTTCTAGGCTTGATCGATTGGGATCATCAAAACATCCCGGTGAGGATCGCGGATCACATCCTCCGTGACGCTACCGATCAACAGCCGTTCCCAGCCTTTTCGCTGGTTCGTACCCATGACGATCAAATGAGAATCCTCGCTCCGTGCGCTCTCCAAAATGCTCCGGGCAGGCGTACCGTTCACGCCCACCACCCGTTGGCCCCTCGCGGGCAAGCCCAGTTCGCGCACGAGGTCGTATAGTTTGTCGACCGCCAGGCTATGCTCGCCTGCAACATAGTCGTCCGCCGCACCGGTACTGTCCGGCCATCGCCTCAACGTGCCCTCGAACGGAGCCTCGAAGGCATGCATGACGATTACGTCGGTATGCTCGAATATACCCATGTCCAGCGCGGCGCGCCCGGCCGACTTGGAGGCTTCGTCGAAATCAAGCGCGAGGAGCGTCCTTTCATAGGATGTGGACGGAGTCTGGATCGCCACGAGCAGCGGATACCGAGTTCGGCGCACGACGCGCTCGACCGTCGTGCCCACAAAGACGTCCGTGAGACGGCTGCGATGCGGACCCAAAACGATAAGGTCAGGACTCGCTGCCTCCGCGGCCTCAAGAATGCCGGAGTGGACATCGTTCACCGCAACCAGCGATTCCGCCCTGATCCCGTCATTCGTGTGCAAGGTTCGCACCGTTTCATCGAGGAGGGCCGAGGCCGCCGAGCGGTCGGAGGCGATCAGGCGCTCCGGTTGGTCAATGTCGACGACATGAATCAGCGTCAGCGCCGCATCGACTTGCTTCGCGATCAATGTGGCGCGCCGCAAGGCGCGGTCGGAGCGGGTGGAAAAATCGGTTGCGACGAGAATGCGGTCCATCGGGTTCACCTTCCGAAGACTGAATGAGCTCTTGAGGGTTCAGTTCCCCCCAGGCTCCATTACTTGGGCTGCCCAGGGCTTTCCCGACGAAGCGCCTTGGAACCGCCTACCGAACGCGCGGCTTGCCAGCAGGGCAGCCTATCATGAACCACCAGCGGAGGCGACCGTGCCCCCAGGCGTTCGCGTCCGTCCCGAGATGCATGGAGCGGCTTCCGGGTCGCGTTTGACGATTATTGTGCTTGGGGCGGGACTTTCGGGTTGCCTTCGATCCGGTCACGATAGAGCGCAGCGCGGCCGAGAAGCATGAAGGAGACCGGCGCAGTCAGCGTGATGAAGACCACAATCAGGATTTCGTGCACGGACGGGCGATAGCGCAACACCGAGAAGCAGACGATCGAAGCGAGGCAGATGAGCAGTGTTCCAAAACTCGTGCCGAGCGTCGGCGCATGCACCCGCTCGTAAAAGGTCCTGAGCCGGAGCAGGCCGATCGATCCGATCAGGGTCATTGCCGCGCCGCTGAAAATCAAGAAGGCGACGATGATCGCCGCCCAAAGCGGGAGGTCTGGGGCCTGTATCATTCTATAACCTCTCCGCGCATGAGGAACTTTGCCAGCGCGACCGTGCCGACAAACCCGAGCAACGCGATGATCAGGGCGGCTTCGAAATAGACGGTCCGCCCCGTCTGCACCCCGAACGTCAGCAACAGCAGCATCGCGTTCACATAGAAGGTGTCGAGCGCCAGCACCCGATCCTGCGCGCGCGGGCCCGTAAGAATGCGGTAGGCCGTGCAGAGCATGGCCAGACCCAGCAGAATCTGCGCTGCGGTGATCGCCAGCGCGAGCATGAGCGTGATCATTGGTCGAAGATCTCCAGCAGCAGTGCCTCGTAACGACCCTTGATGAGCCCAATCCACGCCTCCCGGTCGACGAGGTCGAGCACATGGACGAGCAGGGTTTCCTTGGTTCGATCGAAGTGGATCCACATCGTTCCGGGGGTCGCCGTGATGATCAGCGCCAGCACCGCGAGCCCGTGGGGATCGCGCAGATCCAGCGGCAGACTGACGAAATCGGAAATGCGGTTACGCGGAGGAAGCAGAATGATCTTGGCGACGGCGATGTTCGATCGCACGATGTCGATGATGACGATGCAGACGAGCCGCATCACCGGCCGCAGCGATCTGACCTTGACCGTTTCGGGCCGCAGCGCCGTCATCGCCCAAGTGGCGAGAAGCGCGACTGCGGCGCCCAAAACGAGCTGTCCTATTGAGGACGACTGCGTCAGCAAGACCCACATGAGCAAAAGACTGGCCGCCAGCAGCGGGTATGGGATCCATCGTCTCATGGCTGGCTCTCGCGGTGAGCCATGCTCTCCGCGGGCAGCACGGCATGGATATATTCGTCGCGGTCCTGCAGGGATCTGCCCGTTCGTTCCATATAGCGCATCGCCGGTCCGGCAAAAATCATCAGGCCGAGACAGATGAGGAGAAGGAGGCCCACCGGGATCGCTTCCCAAAGCCGCAGGACGGGCTGCGGACGATCCGAGGGCGTCCAGATGAGATCGATCCCTGCGCGGCTCGTCGCGACGAGCGTCGCCAGCCCCGAGATGATCAGCAGCGCGACCAGCGCCCAGACGGCGGCCGAAATGTCCTGTCCCAGCCCCATCACGCCGTGCATGATCGCGAACTTGGCAACGAAGCCGGATAGCGGCGGCATGCCGGCGAGCAGCAATGCGCAGAACAGGAATCCGCCGCCGAGAATCGCGATGGTCACCGGAATGACGACCCCGACTTCGCTCTCGTCCTCCTCGAGGGCATCGGTGTCTTCGTCCTCGAACACCGGTTCGACGACGGCGCGCACTCCCGGATCGGTGTCCCTGCGCTCGATCAGTTCGAGCAAGAGGTAGAAGGCGCTGAGCCCCAGGGTCGAGCTGACCAGATAAAAAAGCGCACCGGCCAACACCGCGCCCTGCCCCACCCCAAGCGAAGCCAGCAACGTCCCCGACGATACGATCACCGAATAGCCCGCCAGGCGCGAAAGCGTGCGTGCCGCCAGCAGTCCGATCGTGCCGAAGGCCATGGTGGCAACGCCGCCGTAGAGCAGCCATTCCTCGCCG
This sequence comes from Sphingobium mellinum, assembly GCF_037860795.1. Taxonomy (NCBI): domain Bacteria; kingdom Pseudomonadati; phylum Pseudomonadota; class Alphaproteobacteria; order Sphingomonadales; family Sphingobiaceae; genus Sphingobium; species Sphingobium mellinum. Next base: position 28,904 of record NZ_JBANRK010000023.1, read on the forward strand.
AAGTTGGCCGTCCAGCCGACTTTCCCGCCAAAAAGTAGGAGGTAGACGCGCATCAAGGCATAGATGCCGACCTTGCTGAGAATCGCGAACAACGCGGCGACGGGCGGGACCGCCGCCGCGTAGGTCGCCGGCAACCAGAAGCCGAGCGGCCACATGCCGGCCTTGACGAGAAACGCGACGCTGAGGACCGCGATCCCGCTTTGCAGCAAAGCCAGGTCGGCCCCCCGAACCAGGGGAATGCGCAGAGCGAGATCGGCCATATTGAGTGTGCCGGTAACGCCATAAATCATGCCCGCGCCGATGAGGAACAGCAGCGAGGTCAAGATGTTGATCGAGACGTAGTGGAGCCCGGCCTTCACCCGTGCCGGGCCCGAGCCGTGCAGCAGCAGCCCGTAGGAGGCGGCGAGCAACACCTCGAAGAAGACGAACAGGTTGAAGATGTCGCCGGTCAGGAAGGCGCCGTTCAAACCCATGAGCTGGAGCAGGAAGAGCGCGTGGAAGCGCGGGCCGGCGCGTTCCCATCGGCTCAGCGAATAGACCAACGAGGTGACCGCCAGGATACTCGTTACCAGCAGCATCAGAGCCGAGAGCCAGTCGACCACCAGGACGATGCCGAAGGGCGCCGGCCAGTCGCCGAGGTGGTAGGCACTCGCCGCGGGCCCGCCGTCGAACCCTGCAGATACCACTCGTTGGAACAGGATCAGCGCGACCGCGAGAAGCGCCAGCACCGTAAGCAGGCTGACGAAACTCTTGGCCTTGCGCTGCCGTTCGTCGAACAGCAGCATCAGCGCGCTGGCAGCGAGTGGCAGCAGAACGGGCGCGACGATTAGATGGTCTACGAAGGCGAGCTTCATTCGCCATCTTCCCCGTCGACATGATCCGTGCCCGTAAGACCACGCGCGGCAAGCAGCACCACGAGCATCAACGCCGTCATCGCGAAGGAGATCACGATTGCCGTCAGCACCAGCGCCTGGGGAACGGGATCCGACAGGCTGGCCGCCCCGGCCGCCTGTTCCGCCCCGGTGAGAGCTGGCGCATCGACCCGCAGGCGGCCCATCGCATAGATGAACAGGTTGACGGCGTATGAAACGAGTGAAAGGCCGATGATCACCTGGAATGTTCGCGGCCGCAGAATGAGCCACACGCCCGAAGCGGTGAGCACGCCGATGGCTATGGCAAGAACAGCTTCCATCAGAGCTCTCTGGCCTCAGGTTCGGCAGCGCTGCGGGGTCTGGTCAGCGGCGTGCGGATCGACTGGTGCGCCAGCACCGTCAGAATCAGCGCGGTGGCCCCGATAACCACGAGAAACACACCGACGTCGAACAGCAGCGCGCTGGCAAGGGGGACCTTTCCGATGACCGGAATGTCGGCATAGCCGAACGCGGATGTGAGGAAGGGATAGCCAAACAGCCAGGCGCCAGCGCCCGTCGCCACCGCGATCAGGAGGCCCAAGCCTACCCAACTCATTGGCCGCACCCGCAACCGCGCTTCCACGCCGCGGGTGCCGATGGCCATGTATTGCAGGAGCAGCGCGATGGTCATCGTCACGCCGGCGGCAAAGCCGCCGCCCGGCAAGTCGTGCCCGCGGATCAGCAAATAGACGGCAAAGACGAGGATTACCGGAGACAGCCACTGCATAATGATCCGGGGAATGACGAGATAGTCGGCGCGGGTATCGCCAACCTCTCGCCCTTCGGAGCGATCGTCGAATGCGTTCTGAACCCGCTGCTGCTCGGGCGCGCGGACGCTTTCAGCCGCCGGGCGGAAGCGCCGCAGAAGAGAGAACACGGTCAGTCCAACGATCGCCAGCACAGTGATCTCGCCCAGCGTGTCGAATGCGCGGAAATCGACGAGGATGACATTGACGACGTTCTTGCCCCCGCCGCCGGGATAAGCGTTCTCGAGGAAGAAGCCAGCGATGTTGTTCGGCAGCGGCCGGGTCATGACCGCGTAGGAAAGGAGAGCGATCCCCGCGCCGGCAGCGATCGCGATGCTCAGGTCGATGCCCCTTCGCAGCCGATAGGGAGACAAGCGGCGCGTGCGGGGCAACATCTCCGGGTGCCTCTGCGGCAGCCATCTGAGGCCGAGGAGCAGGAGCACCGTCGTCACGCCCTCGACAAGCAGCTGGGTGAGGGCCAGGTCAGGCGCCGAGAGCCAGACGAAGCTGACGCAGCTCGCGAGGCCGGCTCCCGCCATCAGAATCAACGCGGCATAGCGGTGGAATTTGGCCTGCCACGCGGCTCCGATCGCGCAAAGGCAGCCGACAAGCCAGATCAATGCAAAGCCTGGGTCCACCAGCACGCCGGGTCGATCGCCAGGCTCGTATCCGTACCGCAGGAACGGCAGAAGCCCGGCGAGGCAGGCGATGATTACCAACAGTCTGAGTTGCGGTTGGAGCTTGCCGGTCCCTGTCAACGCAAGCAGCCTTCGTGCACCGGATACGATCAGCGCCAGGACGACCTCGAAGCTCCGGCGTCCCTTCAGCCGCCCCATCAAGGGAACTGCGGCAAAGGCGTTCAAGCGGTCGCGAAAGATGGAGTAGCCGACGCCCCCGATGATCAAAGCCGCGACGCTGAGGGCCAGCGGCCGAGTGAATCCATGCCAGATGGCAAGGCTGTAGCGGGGCGTCGCGTCTCCCAGAACCGATTCCACGGCCATATGGAGAAACGGACCAATCGTGACTGACGGCATTATCCCCACGACAAGGCACGCCAGCACCAGGACCTCGACCGGAAGGCGCATCCAAAATGGCGCTTCGTGAGGTTCGCGCGGCAGACCTGTTGGCGCCGGACCGAAAAAGCCCTGGTGGATGAAGCGGACCGAGTACAAGACGCTCAGCGCCAGCGCCGCGGTCGCGATGAACGGCAGGGCCACGTCGATGATCGTGCCGCGATGATTTTCCAGCGCTTCCGCCAGGAACATCTCCTTCGACAGAAATCCGTTCAGCAAGGGCACGCCAGCCATGGCCGCCGCCGCCACCATAGCGAGCGTCGCGGTGAACGGCATGAAGCGATAGAGGCCGCTCAGCCGCCTGAGGTCTCGCGTGCCGGTTTCATGGTCGACGATGCCCACTGCCATGAACAGAGATGCCTTGAACGTCGCATGATTGAGCGTGTGGAAGATTGCCGCGACGGCTGCCAGCGGACTGCCGAGGCCGAGCAGCAGTGTGATCAGGCCGAGGTGACTGATTGTCGAGTAAGCCAGCAGGCCTTTGAGATCCTGCTGAAAGATCGCCGCCCACGCGCCGACGAGCAGCGTGGCGAGGCCGGTCGTGGTGACGATCAGATACCAGGCGTCGGTGCCGGCGAGAACCGGCCAGAGACGGATGAGGACGAAAATGCCCGCTTTCACCATCGTCGCCGAGTGCAGGTACGCCGAAACCGGCGTGGGCGCGGCCATCGCGTGCGGCAGCCAGAAGTGGAACGGGAACTGAGCACTCTTGGTGAAGGCGCCGATCAGAATGAGGATCAGCGCAGGAAGATACAGCGCGCTTCCCTTGATGCGGTCCGCCGCGGCAAGGACCGCATCGAGATCATAGCTTCCGACGATCCTGCCGATCAGCAATACGCCGACCAGCAGGCACATCCCGCCGGTCGCCGTGACGAGCAGCGCCATCCGCGCCCCGCTGCGTGCGCTCTCATTGTGATGCCAGTAACCGATGAGCAGGAACGAGAACAGACTGGTCAATTCCCAGAAGAACACGAGCTGGATCAGATTGCCAGACATGACCAGGCCCAACATCGAGCCCATGAATGCGAGCAAGAAAGAGAAAAAGCGCGGGACGGGATCCTCGGCCGCCATGTAATAGCGCGCATAGAGGACGACCAGAAAGCCGATCGCGAGCACGAGAAACGCGAAGACCCAGGTCAGTCCGTCGAGCCGGATCAGGAGGTCGAGGCCAAACGCCGGCAGCCATTCCAGCTCGCCGCGAATTGCGTCTCCACCGGCCACCGCCGGATAGAGCATGGCCAGGCTGCCGACGCACAGCAATGCGATGGCCCCCGCCAGCAAAGCGGCCGCATTGCGCGAGGTCGTCGGTAGGAGGGCGGCCACGAGGCTGCCGGCGAACGGAAGGAGAAGGATTGTCCACAAAAGTTGGGCGGCCCCGGAAGCGATGCCAATTCTCCTTGTTTGATGGGACGCGGTTCGAATGTGCTACTGTAGGAGCGCGAGCGCCCTCCGCAACCCTAGCGGCCGCCAACCCCTGCCCCTCGGGCACCTAGGGCACCTAGGGCACCTAGGGCACCTAGGGCATGCAACCCGGTCGGGCCTGATGCGTTCCACCAAGGTGTCGGATGCTTGATCGTTTCGTCGGTGCGGGCGAGAGCCCAGGGGAAAAGACCTAACCCGCCGTCCGCATCAGCACTGAAGAAATCGCGGTCAGCATTTCCGCTGGCGCGTACGGCTTAGCGACTAAAATACTTTGCGGAACGCCGTACACGGGCCAATCCGGGGCGCTGTCTCCCGTTGCGTACACCACGGGCATATCTGGCCGCAGCTCGCGGGCGTGACGCGATACCTCCCATCCGTCAGGGCCTGCACCGAGCCTTACATCTGTAATTATGCCGTCTATCTCGGGATGCCGGCTTTCCAGAACGGAAATGGCATCCGCTCCGCTCGTCACCGCTACGACGGTGTATCCCCCCGCTTCAAGCGCCTCTTGGATCCCCAGCAAGATAAGAGGCTCGTCTTCCACCAGCAGCAACATCATTGCGTCCAACACGAAATTACACCCCTCCCTGTGACACCCGCCGCTCCCAGTCTGCGCCGACTGCTTCCTCAAGCGGAGCGCGACTTGAATCTATATCGTGGTACGATATAAATGCAAAGCTCCGCGAGCGGGAGGACCCATGCGGGGGCGGTTTGGCTGGCGGTATCCGTCCGCAGTTTCTGCGGCTTGGCGCCCTGCCCCTACCTGCCGGCACGGGCGCCGCGGCAGCGCCCGACCTCCGGCCACCGCAAACGCCGACTATCGCGCGATGTCGGAGATTTTCGTGGCGGCTCCTTCAAAATACGGGGTGCGGATGAAATGCCTGGCGGCGATCGGGGCGATGATCAAACGGGCGCCAATGCCAGGTGACTCCCGTGCATTGCGTGTGCCGGCTATTGGCGTAAGGTCGAACCGATCTAGGATCGAGCTTGATGGAAGGTGCCTTTTTTCTGGCGGGCGGCGGACGAGCTGCGGACGCAATATACGGCTTTGACTGGGCCGCGACGCCCCTCGGCCCGATCAGCGGCTGGCCGCAGGTGCTCAAGACAGTGCTCGGCTTGATGCTGTCTTCAAGCTTTCCCAAAGCCATTGCCTGGGGTCCGACTTACATCACCTTTCACAACGATGCGTTCGAGTCGATCCTTGGCGACAAGCCTGACGCGATCGGCCGGCCGTTCGACAAAGTGTGGGCAGAGGCCTGGCCGGCTCTTGAACCAATTGTCGATCGCGCCTTTGCGGGCGAACCAACCTTTATTGAAAATTTCCCGCTGACGATAAACCGCCATGGCTATCCAGAAGAAGCCTTTTTCACCTTCTGCTACAGCGCGATACGCGATGAGCGAGGTGAAGTGGCCGGGATGATGGACACCGTCGTCGAGACGACTGAAACGATTCTCGCGCAACGCAAGCTCGCCATGATCAATGGCGAGTTGGCGCACCGGATGCGCAACCTCCTGACGATGGCAACGGCCATTGCGAATATGTCTTTGCGAGACGCTTCGAGCCTGGAAGCGGGACGCGTGGAGGTGACCGGACGGCTGATCGCCCTGGGTCAGGCTCAGGAACTTCTCATGGCTGATGCGAAGGTCGAGGCGAATGTTCCGGACCTGGTTGCATCCGCGCTGGCGCCGCATGCTGGTTTCAAAGACCAGATTCGGACTAGAGGTCCGACCTGCCAGCTGAAGGCGAAGGAGAGCCTCGCATTGTCGCTGGCATTGAACGAGCTTCTCACCAATTCCATCAAATACGGAGCCTTGTCGGACGGCGGCGAGGTTCAGCTCGAATGGGTCGAGAGGGCGGCCGAGGAATTTCGGTTCACATGGCATGAGACCGGCGGGCCGCCGCCCGACAAATCCGATCGTGTGGGTTTCGGCACGACGCTGTTGATGCAATTCGTCCCTGCGAGTTTTCAGGGCGAGGCACGACGAGAGCTAGGCGAGGGACGACTCAAATACGAACTCGTCGCGCCACGGCGCGCCAGTGATGAACCGTAGTTCGTGGCTTGGCCTTTTGCTCACTCCGCATTCGGCTCCCTCGGCCGCACCCGGGTAGGCTATTGGCGGAAAAGTTGAATCGAGCGAGTGTCTGACATGATCACGGCCAAGCATATCCCGTGGGAGCCGATCGCGACACTACCGGAAGACCGGAAAGATGGCCGCCGCCTGCTGCTTTGGGAAATTGACCTTCCGGCGATCGGACGCTGGGACAGCGACCGCCAGGGCTGGGAAGAGCCCGAAAGCATGCGCATCCTGGAAGAAGTCACCTATTGGTCCGACATCACTCCGCCGGAGCTCGAATGAGCTCCGATCGAGGCAATCGAGTGAGTATGTCCAGTAACCGTTGGCGGAGTGCATTCCGACAGCTTTGAGCGGGCCGTCGGCTCCGGTTGCCGGCGCACGCTCGCGCGGATGTTAAAGAGGCCGCCACTCCGCCAAATGGCGGAACCAATCGAAGATGTGCATTAGTCCTAGATCGCAATATCCGTACAAATCGAAGCACGGACATATATAAGTCCATATTCATGTAATAATATCTGTAATGCACAAGATAAATACTACAATGCTTGGGAGGCGTACTTTTCTCGGGTACTATCGCTGAGGAAATTAAGGCGCCGCCTTCCCGTGGCGCTCCTTTCTAGCATGTTTGACATTTTAGCCCTGAACGCCTATCTTGGCCTTGTTATGATGGCTGAAAACGAACATTCTGAAGTCCATCCAGGCAGCAGCACCGCACGCCTGCGCCCCCTAGGTGGTGGGCGGTAGACAAGCCCCCCTAGGGAGTTTTCCATTTTCCGATCAGCGCCGTGATGGGGCATAAGTGCTGACCCTAGCACGCTTGCGGCGCTCGCCTTTCAAGGCCTGTGCAGTGTGGCGTGAAATGGAGGTTATCCGTGTCGATTCACTTCGTCGTGGAGTCCGGTAGAACGGCTCCTGGCGTTGCGGTCCGCGTTCCCAGCGGATTTCGCTTGCTCGATCCTGATCCTGGATTCCGTCATTCGAGTGACCAGGAGCTTTTCTGCGAGGGCGCTCCCGAGCAGCACGCGGTTGCCGGAACACGCAGTCGGTCGGTCTCGCGCCGAAACCGACCTGTCAGGAGCCCAGGCGCCGCGCGGGACGAACGCTTTGGCTCGATGACCACGTAGGCCGGTATCCTCCGCCACGATCTTCCTCCTCGCCCTGAGCATATCAGCCGAGCAGTCGGCCGGCGTGCATGGCGACCATTTCTGCAAAGAACGACGAAATGCGCAAGAAACGACCAGATCCCATTAAGAGCGTCCAACGACGGTTGGAGGTAGAAGCGAGGCTTGCGGAGTACCCGGAACTAACGTCCGACAAAGTCATCGATCTTATCTACTGGTTCAAGCGCGAAGCCACGGCGATGGAAGTTGCCAGCGTAGCTAGCAATCCCGACATCCAGGATAGCTACCGCCAATTTCGTGACAGACATCTCGACAAGCTCTCGACGGGAGAAATATTTTTAGCGACAGGGCTTGGGAGGATACTGATCGTCGTTGTGGCGATAGTTATTGCGGTTCCATGAAATAGAACTGACGCCTATAGTTTATCCCGACTTTGAAAGCGAGTTAGGACCTATTGTCGGCAAGCTTCACAACAGGAAGTTTCACCCGTGGATAGATCATGAACATAATATTCGTTCTCGTGGTCTTCGCGATCTACAGCTTTGTATTCGCTCTGACCAGGCGTCCGTGGATACCTTGGGCGCTCTGCACGTTCACATTCGCTTCCACGGCGGCAGCACTCGTTTTCTACACCGACATAACGAGCCCACGTCAAGAAAAAACGGACGGGATCGGCTCGGAACTCAACAAAGGAATCACAAAATGACGAGCAATTCAAATCTGCTCGAGATCGTGCTGGAAACATCTTGCAATCAAGCTGAAGAAATACTTGGCGATCCAGCGGTCGAGGAGCTGATTATCGAACGAAAAATATCGGATCTGCAGATATCGCCGCTTCTGGACAAGCAGCTGACTGCCGCGGCTCTCAGGCTTGCGCGCGACTTGTGTCTCTCAGGAGGGATCAAGCGCAGCCTGCTCAATCGTTTCCGCGCACCGCCTCCGGGCGTTGCTGTCGAGGCACAGCGGCGCGCGATCCAGCGCGAGGTGAGAAACAAAGGCCTGCCGATGGAACTCGCCGGCGATTATGCCGATATTCTCGAGCGGCGCTTCACTGTGCCTTCGGATGAACTCCCCGAAATGCTTTGGGGTTATGCCGCCCTCTACGACGATCTCTGGAGCGATCCCCGAATCGGTGCAGGCACGCCCACAAGGAGGATCATGCTCGCGATGGCTACCGTTCTGCGCGCCCGGAGCGCTCAGCTTGTTGCCACGAGGACCACACCGAATGCCTTGCCGAAATACAGGCCACAGGAAGCCTGATCCATCGGTGTCGGCTCGCGGATCGACCGCGGCCGATCGCGACGATGTCGAGGGCGGGAAATCGCCAGCCTGACAAGCAGCCAGGCGACCAAACCCAGCAGGAGTTCGACCATGGACGATAATGACCAGCGCCCCTCCCCATCAGAGGGGGCAGATACGTCTAAAAAGGATGAGAAGCGAGGAACGGTGCTTCCCTTCGCCGCTCCAGCACAGCGGCGCCACAAAAAAGGGGATGCCGGCAGCCGGCCAGCTCCTCCCGACCCTCCAAGCGCGGCATGAGCGTGCAAATCAGCGAAGGAAACGCGAATTGACCAACCTTCCAACGAACCAATGCTCCTTGACGGAAGCGTTAATCCAAACTGCGGCTGAACGCGCCACAGAGATCCTGTCGGCACCCGCCTCCGCGGCGCGATTGCGCCAGCTAGGGTCCGACGGATTGAGCAAGATTCAGCGTCTTGAACGGTCCCCGCTCGCCGAGGATCAGTTTGTGGCCGTCGGTCTGCGCCTCGCCGGCTCGCGAGCCATGCGGGGCGATATCGCACGCCTTCTCGGCACGTATCTCGAGACTCCTTCCTCGTCCTTGGAGGTCGAAGCTCAGCGGCGATCGATCTGGAAAATGAACCGGGTTGATCAGCTGCCGCTTGAACAGGCCGAGATTGCGACGAAACGAATAGAACAAGGCGTACTTTGCAGGCACGAGGACGTAGCGGATGTTCTGTCAGATTGGGCAGCGCTCTACGCCGATCTATGGTGCGACCCGCGGCTCGGCGCGGATGCAACGGCGCGGCGGACAATGTTGACTATGGTCTCGCTGCTGCACGAGCGCAGCGTCTCTGCTCGGTCGTCAATGGCGGATGATCCAGGGAGGCAGGAATGAGACAGTCAGGACGGACCGACAGCGACGCCCCGGCTCAACTCGGCTGCTGGGGGCAAGCAGCAGTCGTCGCCTTGTTCCTGGCTATCTTCCTGCTCGCAACGCTTTAGCGGTCGCGCCGCAACAACGTCCAAAGGTTGGATCAACACTATCTTTCGGTCTGCCCGCACAAGCCTTTGGCTTGCTGCCGTTCGGAGTGACGGCCCGACCCGTGCAATGCGAAAGCGGCGGCCATCAAGGCTGCTTCATCCGGGCGCTCGGCCACGACCGTCCTTACGTTCGCGAGATTCTGGAACGCCCCCGCGGCTACCTCCGAGATACAGCAGACATGACCCGACCAATCGAGCGCATTTCGTCGGAGCCAGGCAGCGACGTGCCTGCCGGCCCGAGGCGAATGGACGAGAATGGTCCCGACGTCAGGCAATGCGGAAGCGACCCGGTCGAGGGCCGCGAGGCTCGCTTCCGCAATGTCGTAGACACAGATTCGGCGGGCCCTGTAGCCATCCGATCGTAGCAGGGCGGCAAGGTCACCCGCCGGATGCACCGCGCTTAAGTGGAGAATGTCGGCGCCCTTGGCAATTCGAGAGCATATTAGTCTGCGCAAATCATGAACATCGCCCGAGGCAGAGGTAACGCGTCGATATCCGCGCAAGCGCGCGAAGCGAGCGCTGTGGTCGCCGACGGCGAATACCGGCAATCTCGACAGGGAGGGCCGGAAGCGATGGAGGCGAACGCCGTTCAGGCTGGTGAACACCAGCGCATCGGGAACGGCGATGGCTGTCGGCGTTTGAAGCGGCAGCACTCGAAGCACGGGTTCGATCAGCGAATCGATCCCGGCACTTTTGAGATGCTGAACTGTAAGTCGGTTGAAGGGGGCGGTTCGCGTTACCCAAATCCTTGGCATGTCAAACGTGGCCCCCATCCACCCGGGGCCGATCACCGTCGATCATTGCTTCACTCTCCGGAGAATCGGCGAGCTTGCGGATCATCGAATGGCCAACTTCGACGCGATGAACGGCTGACGCACCGTAAGCGGGGTCTGACGGCCGCCTTGCGCCGCTCCCGATCGCCGGGATGATTGCCGCTCTTTGAGCGGAGTGGCGG
>NZ_JBANRK010000024.1:0-38838 GCF_037860795.1 Sphingobium mellinum
GCCTTCCTCTACGCCGCCGCTGCCCTGGTCCTCATCAGGCGCATCGCTCGTTACGCATGAGATTCAAGACGGGCTCTCAGGCAGTTCGAAGAGAAGGAGGCTGCCGGCCTCGCAAAAGTGCAAAGCGGCTCCAGTTTCTCTGCAATCCAGCAGGAAATCGACAAGCTAGAGAAGGAGCGCCAAGAATTTCTCGCCCAAAGCGAGGCGCACTATAAGAAACGCGATGAGCTGCGTGATCAACTTCGCACCTACGAAAAGGCGCTCAAGGCGCAATATGAGGCTGGCTCCGAACGATTCGTTCCCCGCTTCCGCGAACTGGCCGAGGACTTTATCGGGCTGCCGATTGACGTCGAGCTGGAACATCGCCAGGGCGCCAACGATTCCGGTTTCGGGCTTCGCATGCGGATGGACGACCAGTTGCGCGCGCAGCCCGACACCGTGTCCGAAAGCCAGCGCTTCTTCATCGATATCGCGCTCCGCATGGCGCTGTCGGAATATATGGCAGACAGTGCCGCCACGCTCCTGATCGACACGCCCGAAGGCTCGCTCGACATCGCTTATGAGGCACGCGCGGGCTCGATGTTCTCGAACTTCGTCGCCGAAGGCAATCGCGTGCTGATGACTGCCAACCTGCGCAGCTCGCAGCTCGTGTTGCGCCTCGCACGGCTGCAGAAGAGCGCCGGGATGCAGATCGTTCGCATGACCGACTGGACCGACCTAAGCGAGGTGCAGCAGAGCGAGGAAGCGTTGTTCACCGAAGCCTATGACGCCATCGACGCGGTGCTCACTTGACTGGCGCGGCGGACATTGTGCCTGAAGCATATTTCGACGCTGTGGCGATCATGGCCGATGCGCCGGCGTCGGTCATTCCGATGACGGTCATCGAGGCCCACCTCTATGCCTATCTCGGCTGCATTCTTGGCCTTTTCAAAGGTCAGGCGGTCGGCGATTGGGGCTATCCCTTCGCGGTCACATCCGAAGGATTCCCGTTCAGCGTTCAGTTCGAAACGGCCCGATCGATGGTGGTCGCGAGAGGCCTGGTTGACGAGGATGGGGCGGGCCTGATGGGCGCCCGCCGCCATGAGTTAGCGGCGGAAATCGACAGCCTCCTGACCCTGGGTTCTTGGACCGACCGGCGCCAGTGGCTGCGCGCGGCAACACAGTGCGCGCTTGCGCTTCCCGTCGGCTCTATCCGTCATGCCATCGGCCAGACGCCGGGCCTCGCCGCCTCGGTTCGGCTCGGCCAGCGGCGTCACTTGCTCCAAGCCGACGACATCGACCTCCTTTACGAGGAATACGGGATCGTCAGTTCGGTGCTTGGTGCTGACGTGAAGGATCTGCTGTCGCCAGCGGTCATCTGGCTCTCTGCCCGGATTCTGCGGACGGAGGATGCGGCTGTTGATTAACCTCGAAAGTGTCCAGGCGCTGGTGCGGATGGCCTACCTACCGCACGCGAGCGAGGCGTTCGGCGAGCCGGGCGCGCGCGCGATCACGACGCTCCTCGATACCGTCAAGCTTATCTATCAGCGCTGTCCGCCGGAAAGCCTGCGCGGGACGTTGACGGTGATGATCGCCATGAACGCGACGCCGGCGGCGCCGATGATCACGGCTTGGGGGGCGCCGTCAGCTTTCCAAACTTACGAGGAACTCGGTATCGCGCTTGCCGGCGCGGAGCCCGGCACGCATTGCCTGGTCGAACTGGTGGCAGGCGGCACCTTCCGTTTCCTTCAGCTTGGGTCTGATATCGACCTCAAGGCGGCCGCCACCGACGCGTTGGTTTATCGTTACGACAATGGCGTCGATCGGATTTTGGCCAAGCATCACGACGATTATGTTCAGAAGGTCTCTCCGATCCTAGCCAGCAATTTCGCTAATGCGACCTTGAGCAGCCTTGAAGAGGCACTTTCACGGTACAGCGAATTTGTTCGGGAAACGAAATGCCGCATCCTGGCAGATGTCTGGGAAGGCGGCGTCGATGGCCCACGGCTGGTCCTAGTCAACCGGCCGGAATCGATCATGCGGGATTCGCTTATCCAGGCGTTGCAACTGGTCTTGCGGGACGCCAACGCCCGGCCTGAACACAATACCGATGAGACCAAGCCAGTCGACGTTCGTGTCGAATGGTTCGCTTCCGGGGCTGCCGCACTGATCGAGGTCAAGTGGCTCGGACGTTCAACCGCGCGGTCCCGCAACCTCGCGCCGCAGCCCACCTATACCGAATACGGCCCACCGCGCGCGCAGGAGGGCGCCGACCAGTTGGCCGACTATCTCGATCGCGAGGTACGACACACCGCTAGCACCGCGACTCGCGGCTATCTTGTCGTCTTCGATGCGCGCCGCCGAAACGTCCAGGGTGCGGCCGATCCGCTCGTCGAGGCCGACGCGATGCACTTTGCGAATGACGTCCTTCACTATAATCCAGACCATGCGCAATCGCGCGACGATTTCGCGCAGCCAGTTCGGTTCTTCCTCAATCCGAGGCGGTCAAACTTCGCGACCGTCTGACAACTTTGAGGTTGCATCGGATGTCGCATTAGGGCGCCCTCGAAGCTCTGCGTTCTTGAATCAGCTTCGCTATCGTAGCGCTACAGCGTAGGAGTAGTGCCCATCGTCATCGGGCGTGGCCCGCCAACGTCTATCCTAACATCTTGACATCATTGGGTTTTTAGGATCAGCCTGCGGAGTTACCGCAACGATTACCGCAACAGCATCGGCGCTTGAACTGGCGTTTCGACCGCTTCGCCGACTTCGAACATATCCCAAAATGCGACGAACCGTGTTACGCACGATTCATGATCCCACACGATGCTGTGACATGGTGGACCGCCTTCGGTGCCATCGCCCAAGCCATCGGCGCGCTTGCGACGTTTGCGGCGGTTGCTGTGTCCCTGTGGGTTGTCGTGTCCGAACGAACGATGAAGGCGCGCGGGTCCGCCGGAATTCGCATTAGCTTCGCTGGCGACGGATCGCCGGGCATCTACATGGTAGGTATCGAAGTGTTGAACGTAGGCGTGCGTCCGTTCCATGTCAGTAGCGTAGGCTGGCGAACCGGATGGCTAACGAGGGGGCCGAAGGCGCTGCAATATCGCTTCGCCATTCAAAACACGTCGGTCATGCTGAACCAAAGGCCGGGGCCGCATATCCTCGAACCCGGACGGAACGAAGGCTTCTATACCAACGTCGCGGATATGAAGTCCGCAAACCATGAAGAATCCCGAACCGAAATGTTCCGGCGAAAGGTGCCAATCATCGGCGAAGCGCCAATCCGGGCAATGGTGAACATCACGGGGCGAAAGCCGCTCTATATCAAGGTGTCGAAGGAACTGGCGCACTTCCTGCGGACCGGCGATCACGCTGCAACTACCGATGAAGCGGGCGTAACCAACACTTCCGGCACGGCGTAAAAAGATGCCCGGCCCCCCATATGGCGAGGGACCGGGCAAGTCGCGCAACAAAAAGGAAGCCCCGGCCCCCAATGGCGCTAGGGGACCGGGGACTTCACCCCCTCGCAAGCCCCGGACGGTAGCTTGCGAAGGTCAACCACGACGCCGAAGGATCGACACAGCGCCGGGGAAGGACGTTCAGGGCAGCACGGGCAGGCGTGCCGCTATGATGGCGCGATCGGCGGGCGTTATTGCCCACAGGGGCGTTGCGAGGACCGGGAAGGTTGCCATGTTGATCCCGCCAGCGGCGACCATGCCGCGCGCTCCAATTTCGGTCCCCTTTAAAAGCGCTTGTGGAGCCTTGGAGATGCCGCTACTTTCTATGAATAATTATAAATTGTGGATCGGCTGGCCTGCTCATTGGCTTGAGCGGGTAAGATGGAGGGGAAAATATCGTGCCGAATGGACTATCCAGATTGCGTACCGTTTCCACGATCGCCTTGGCCATGGGATGGGCATCCGCCGCTTGGGCACAGGAAGCAGCGGAATCCAGCGCCCCTGGCGCGAGAGCGACCGATGAAATCGTGGTTACGGCCCGGCGGCGTGAGGAAAGCCTGTCCCGAGTCCCGATCGCCGTCTCCTTGATCGGTGGAGCGTCCCTCGAACGTCAGGCGATAAGGTCCGAAAGCGACCTGCAGACAGCCGTACCGGGGCTGGTGGTACGGCAAACCGGCAGCAGCAATGCCATCAACTATGCCATCCGCGGGCAGAGCATCGACGCATACAGCAATTCCGCCCCTGGCGTGCTGCCCTATATCAATGAAGTGCAGGTCAACACGCTCGGTGCCGCCACCTTCTACGACATAGAAAATATCCAGGTGCTGAAGGGACCACAGGGCACGCTGTTTGGCCGCAACGCGACAGGCGGCGCGGTGCTTTACCAGTTCAGGCAGCCCGGTCAGGAATTGACCGGCTTCGTCACCGGCCGACTGGGCAGCTTCGACAGCCGTCAGCTCACGGCCGCCGTCACCCTGCCCATCGCCGACCAGGTTTCCTTGCGTCTCGCGGGCAATCTCCAGTCGGGCGGGGGCTTCGTCCGCAACATCTATAATGGTCAGAGGCTCGGCAATCTGACCCAGCGCTCGGTCCGGGGAACGCTCAAGATTCAGCCGACAGACGGACTGACCAATGTCACCACGGTGCAATATACCCGGGATCGGGGGCAATCGACCCCGACCGAGCTCTATTCCTACAATGCCTGCGGCGCCACCAATGGCGGCGTGACGCTGAACAGCAGCGCGGATTGCCTGTACAACCCCGCCAATCCGCTGTTCCGGGCCTATCTGGCAGCCAATCCGGGCGCCCTGCCCGGCGGCATTCCCCAAGCACTGCAGCAGCAGCAGCAGCTCGGCCCATGGCGTACGGCCATTGACGGGCAGTCAACGTACAAGAACCGCAATTTCTTCATCATCAACAGCACGGAAATCGAGCTGTCGGCCGATCTCAAGATCAAGAACATCCTCGGCTTCAACCGGGGCCGCCGCATTACGGGAACCGACTTCGACGGCACATCTTATCCGGTGTACCACACGCCCGATGTCGCCATTCCCCTGCTCAATGATACACATCAATTCTCGGAAGAATTCCAGATCCAAGGAAATGCGTTCGGAAATCGGATGAACTATGTCCTGGGCGTATATTATCTCAATCAGCGTGACATTTTCGACGGCAACAATGCTGCATTTGGCCTGCCACCGATTTTTCCGGCCACGCAGTTCAAATATGCCTCGAAAAACCGCGACCGCTCGCTAGCGGGATTTGCCCAAGCCACCTATCGCCTTACCGACCAGATCAATGTTACCGGCGGCTTCCGCTACACGCGGGACAAATTGTCCGCGAACAACCTGCCCACGTCGGTCTTTGGCGCGTCGTCGCAGAGCCGGACCGAAACAAACCCCAGTTGGACGGCGGGCGTCGATTACCAGGCCTCATCGGAACTGATGGTTTATGTCACCACGCGCGGCAGCTGGCGGACGGGGGGATATAATAATACCAGCTTGCCGCTCAATATCCCGTCAGCACTGGGCGGCAATGAATTCGATCCCGAAACGACCGAGGATGTCGAGGCCGGCCTCAAGTTCAACGGCCATGCCGGCGGCATGCCGGTGACGCTCAACACGGATGTGTTTGTTCAGTGGATCCACAAGATTCAGCGCGCCGCCTTTGTGCCGGTGAACGGCAATCCCGCGCTCGTCACCAACAATGTGCCAGAGGCGAAGGTCAGCGGCGCCGAGGCGGCCTTGACGATCCGGCCGGTGTCCTGGTTAAGTGCCGGCGGAAGCGTGACCTATGTCAAAGCGCGGTTCACCGATCCGAACGCACTGGCCCTGGGCACCCCCCTGACCTACGGACCCTTCGCAGATGTTCCGAAATGGTCCGGAGTGCTTTACGGAGAAGCATCATGGGACCTGCCTTCGAAAGCCGGAACCCTCTCGCTCCGCGGCGATCTTTACGCGCAGACGTCTTCCTATTTCTCGAACCTGGCCGACACCTTGACGCCCAACACGCGCATTCCCGGATATGCGATCGTCAACGGCCGGCTCGGCTGGTCTTCCATCGCAGGATCGAAACTGTCGGCCGCTCTCAACGTCCGGAACCTCTTCAAGGAACGCTATTATGTCGGCGGGTTGCCGACCGGCTCAGGATTCGGCCTCAATTCGGTAAGTCCCGGGCGGCCCCGGACATTCGAAGGCGAACTGCGATTTGAATTTTAGCGCCGTTCGCATTTGGCCAGATCGGTCGCGTATCACGATTGAGCGGCTGGGCGCGGCACGCATTTTGTAAGGACCGGCGCGCCCCTCATTGGGGCGGTGCCACGTAATGCACGGAAATGGCGGGAAAGATAAGGATGGCGGAAAAGATCAGTTTCACCGTGGACGGCGTGCGAGTCGATGCCGATCTTTATCTGCCGCAGGGGATGAAGCCTGGCGAACGGCGGCCGGCGATAGTGGCCGGGCATGGCTTCAGCGGCGTCAGGGAAATGCTCGCGCCGCAGGGCGAGTTCTTTTCCCGCGCCGGCTACGTCACGCTCGCCATCGACTATCGCGGCTTTGGGACGAGCGGGGGCGATGTTCGGGGCGAGCTTTTTCCCGAGCGGCAGATGGACGATCTGAGCGGCGCGATCAGCTATCTTCAGACGCGCGAGGACGTGGAGCATGATCGCATAGCCTTGTGGGGGACAAGCTTTGGCGGCGGCATGGTACTCGGCGCGGGAGCGCGGGATCGCCGCGCCCGCGCCGTAATCGCCCAAGTTCCGATCGTGGACGGCCGTAGCTGGATGCGGGCACTGCGCAACGCGGAGCAATGGGAAAATCTTCTGGACGCGCTTGATGAGGATCGGCTCCGGCGCTTTCGCGGGGAGCCAAGCCAGCGCATTCCCGTCTCGCTTCCTTTTTCTTCGGAAGACATATGCGCCATGCCGACGAGCCAGGACGCGATTCATTTTCAGACAATGATGCCGGAAAGTTGGCGGAGCGACGTCACTCTCGAATCGGTTCAGAAAGTTCTGCAGTTCAGCCCTATTGAAACAATCGCCCAGATTTCGCCCCGCCCCGTTTGCATCATCATGAACACGGGCTATGAAGTCATTCATCCCATGACGGCCGTGATGGAAGCCTATGCAAAGGCAGCCGAGCCGAAGAAGCTGGTGCTTCTTCCCTATGATCAGCTGGGCTTCTATGCAGATGAGGGGCAGGACGCCGCCATGTCCGCGGCGGTCGATTTTCTCAATTCGGTATTGCCGGTGGGAAGCAAGGTCGGGGGCACCATCCCCCGATCGCGTTTCGCTTCCTGATGATGCCTGGAGCGGCCGAGCATAGAGGAGCGCGGACATATTCCGACGGCAGGTGACGCGGGGAAAGCGATCACCGGCATGCGCGGCGGCGCGCCCTGAACCGGCATGGCCAGCGTCTCTTCCGGTGGACGCACTTGCCTCTTGCACCCCGCACGATGATTTTCTAAGATCCGTTATGGTTTGGCGATACGTAGCTCGGCCAGGACGAAATAGGAGACATCGAAAATGGTATTCGTTCCGCTCGAGGGGCAGCGCTACGACATGCCTGCGGTGTTCGGTCCTTCCGCCGTGCCAGATCGTACCGTCGTCGACGACGCGAACGCTCTCGTTCTGAGCTTTTCAACCTTGCCCGAGGCCGCTGGTGCCATGCTGCCCAGGCATTTCGTGCTGCCGGAAACGGTGACCGTGTCCATCAGCTATGTCGGTTATCGAAATGTCGACTATCTTGGCGGGCAGGATTATAATGAAGTTGTGGTGTCGCTCAGCGCGCTGCACGTGCATGAGGACGAGACCATCGCCGCCGCCTTCGCTCCCGTGCTTTGGGTCAACAAGGTGGGCGCTCTGGTTGCCGGCCGCGAATATATGGGGCTTGGCAAGCTGATCGGCGTCATACCGGATATGACCATGTACGATTCGGACGCGAGTTTCACCTGTTATGAAGACGACACGCTGCTGATGAAGGGCGGTGCCTCTTCGCTGAAAAGGCTTGCGCCGTCCGCGATCGAGCGGGTCAACGCGAAGGCGGGCGAAGTCCAGACCTTCGGATGGAAATATATCGCCGCGCCCGGCGGCGGCGCCGACCTGGATTATCCGCTCCTTAATGTCATGCGCTGGGACTACCGCGACTGCTGGACGGGAGAGGGCTGGATCGAATTCATGAAGGCCGACCGCCGGACTGCGCCATTTTCCTCTGCGGCGCTCTCCGTACTGGCAGCGCTCCCGGTACATGGTCCCATTCGCGCGTTTCGGGGCGTGGGATCGGCGACCATCGACCGCAGCGCCACACGCAGGCTTGGCGGAACTGGTCGAGGGTAACGCGTCCGACGAAGGCACGTCGGCAGTTAGGAAGCATTGGAGACATCGGTGAGCGCCAAAGAGAATGAAACCCCTGCGCAGGATAGTAGCTTCGGTGCCAGTGCCGGTGACGGCGGCATGCTGCATGAGAAGCTGACCACCATTGCTCTGTCTCGCACGAAGACATGGGGCAATATCGAAACCAAATCCCATTATACTCCGGACGATCTGCCCGAGACCGACGATCATCGCGGCAATCCGGGCGAATATCCGTTCACGCGCGGCGCCTTTCCGCAAATGTACCGCTCTCGTATGTGGAGCATGCGCGAAATCGTCGGTTATGGAGCGCCGGAAGATACCCGCCGGGGTCTCGGCCTTGCGATCGAGAATGGCGCGTCGGGCCTCAACGTGGTCGACGATGTGCCGACCAAATGGGCCGTCGACCCCGATCACCCGATGTTCCGGAACGATGTCGGCATCGAAGGCGTATCCGTTCCGACGCTGCGCGATTGCGAACGGTTGCTGGAGGGGATCGATCTGTCGAAGATCGACCTGGCCTGGCACTCGATATCCCTTGTATATGCCTTGACCGTCGCCGTGCACAAAAAGCGCGGTCAGCCGCTTGAATCCCTGCTCGGCTCCCATATGCCCGACTATTTCCACCAGGTGATTTCGGGCTGGGGCTCAAAGCTGGTGCCGTCCAACATGGCGCTGCGGATGAGCGCGGGCTGCCTCGAATATTCCGCCGCCAACACCCCGCTCTGGGCGCTCGGCCTGCCGCAGGCCTATGACATCCGCGAACGCGGGGTATCGCCGGCGGGGGAGATCGCGGTAGGCATGGCGATCGTCAACACCTGCCTTGACGATATCGCCCAGCGTGGCACCTCGGTCGACCAGATCGCCCCGCGGATGGCCTGGGTTTCGACGTCGGACGTCGATTTCTTCGAAGAGGTGGCCAAGTTTCGGGCGCTCCGCCGGATCTGGGCACGCACTATGAAGGAGCGGTTCGGCGCCACCAACGAACGCAGCATGCGGCTGCGCATCGCCTGCCACACGGCGGGCAAGTCGCTGGTCTATCAGCAGCCGCTCAACAATATCACACGTGCTGCGCTCCAGACCTTCGCCGCCATCTGCGGCGGCGTGCAGTCGGTGGAAACCTGCACCTATGACGAGCCGATCTGTATTCCGACAAAGGAGGCCAAGGAACTGGCGCTGCGCACGCAACAGATCCTGGCGCACGAAATCGGCGCGGCGCGGGTCGCCGACCCCCTGGGCGGCAGCTATTATGTCGAGGCCTTGACCGACGCGGTCGAGAAGGAGGCGCTGGAGTTGCTGGCGGAGATCGAAAAGCGCGGCCTGGTGGAGGCCATCGAAAGCGGCTGGCTCGAGGAGGAGATGGACCGCTTCAACGTCCGCTACGATCGCGAATTACATGACAAGGAACGGCTGGTGATCGGGCTCAATTCCTTCACCAACGCGGACGAAAAGCCGTTCGCCCGGTTCGAACCCATGAAAGCTTCCATCCAGAGCCATGTCGAACGGTTCGTGCGCTTCAAGGGGGAGCGCGACATGGCGCCCGTCGCCGAGGCGATCAGGCATCTCCATCGCGTCACGCGCGAGGGCGGCAATCCCTACCCCGCGATGATCGACGCCTTCATCGCCGATGCGACGATGTCGGAAGTCTGGGGTACGCTACGCCAGGGTTTCGGCCACGCCTATGATGCCTTCGGCGTCTATGAGTCGCCCTTCGGCCTGTCGGAGAACTGATCCCATGTCCACATTGCTCAACCGCAGGTTCGGCCGGGTCGGTCTCGGAATGCTCGGACTCGATGTCCACACCAAGGGCATCCGCACGCTTTCGACAAGGTTGCAGGATTATGGCTGCGAAGTCGCCTTTCTGGGCGAACATCTGACGGTACAGGAACTGGTGGGAAAAGCGCGCGATCGCGACGTTGATCTTATCGGCATCAGCTTCTCGTCCGGCGCCTATGTCGATCATTGCCGGGATGTGGCCGAAGAGTTGCGCGCCCAGGGCGTCGACGTGCCGCTGATGGTAGGCGGCCTCATCCACCCGGATGATCAGGACCGGCTGAAGGCGCTGGGCATTCAGGGGATATTCGGACCCGGCAGCGATATCGAGGATGTCTTGGCTTTCATCGAACAAGTCACGCTGGATCGCGTGCGCCGCCGGGAGGAAAATGGCGACAAGTCAGGCGAAGCGGGCAACCGATGATGGAAAAACAGGCCCTCACCGGTTCCTATTTCCATGCCAACCCTGACGCGCAGGTCGCCGACATCACGCTGGGCGACCTGCTGCGGTGGTGCGCCGAAACAGTGCCCGATCGAGTGGCGCTCAAGGAAAGTCCGGACGCGCAAGGGCGCCAACGAAGCTGGACCTACGCCGAGGGGCTGAATGCGGCGGAGCGGATCGCACGCGGCCTCCTGACCCTGTTCAAGCGGGGCGAGCATGTCGGCATCTGGGGGCATAATGTGCCCGAATGG
The DNA here is from genome assembly GCF_037860795.1 of Sphingobium mellinum. NCBI lineage: Bacteria > Pseudomonadati > Pseudomonadota > Alphaproteobacteria > Sphingomonadales > Sphingobiaceae > Sphingobium > Sphingobium mellinum. The sequence goes on from NZ_JBANRK010000024.1 coordinate 10,753, forward strand.
TGGCTGGTGGAATTCGGCGCGGCCCTGGCTGGGATCGTGCTGGTCACCATCAACCCGGCGAGCCGCGAACAGGAAGTCGCCTATATATTGGAAAACTCCGATGCGGTCGGGCTTTTCACCGTGCGCCATTGCCGGGGCAGCGACCACCTCGCCATGCTGGCGAAGATTCGCGAAGGCCTGCCCAGGCTGCGTGAGGTGCTGATCCTGGACGATCTCGCCGATTTCATTGCCGCCGCGCCGGAGACAGGAAAGCTTCCGCCCGTGTCGCCGGGGGATCCGGTGATGATCCAGTATACGTCCGGCACGACTGGCAAGCCCAAGGGCGCGCGCATGCGCCATCGCGGCGTCGTTAACAGTTCCAAATTCGCCACCGAATGTTTCGACGCCGGCGACGGTTCGGTTTGGCTCAATTGCGTGCCGATGTTCCATACCGGCGGATCGGTGCATTCCACCTGCGGGGCATTATGGAGCCGGGGCACGCTGATCCTGCCGCCGCAGTTCGAACCCGGGCTGATGCTGCGCATGATCGAGCGGGAACGGGTAACCATCACGACCACCGTGCCGACCATGGCGATCGGATTGCTGGAGCATCCCGATTTCGACGATTTCGACCTCAGCAGCCTCAAGATTCTCACTTGCGGCGGCGCCCCGGTAGCGCCGGAACTGGTCGAGCGGATCGAGCGCGAATTTGGTTGCGAGTTCATGATGATCTTCGGCCAGACCGAGATGAGCGGCATGATCTGTTCTACGGTGCGTGGCGACACGGTCGAACATGTCACGCAGACGGTCGGAAAGCCGCTCGGCCCGACGGAGGTGCGGATCGTCGACACCGCCACCGGCGAAGTGCTGCCGGTCGATACGATCGGCGAAATCTGCCTGCGCAACGCCAATGTTCTTCAGGACTATTATAAAAACCCGACCGCAACGGCCGAGGCGATCGAGCCCGATGGATGGTTCCATACGGGGGATCTGGGCACCGTGCGCGCGGACGGCTATCTGACGATCACCGGCCGTTCAAAGGACATGCTGATCCGGGGCGGCGAGAATATCTATCCGCGCGAGATAGAGGACCAGCTTCTCGCCCATCCCGCCGTTTCGGATACGGCCGTCTTCGGCGTACCGGACGATCGCTGGGGCGAACAGATTGCGGTCGCCGTCCGTCTGAAGCCCGGCCTGGTGGCCGATGAGGCGGAGTTGCGCGGCTTTCTGCAGCAGCGCATCGCCCGGTTCAAGATTCCCGCCTATTGGTGGTTCGTCGACGAATTCCCTACCACCACGTCGGGCAAGATCCAGAAATTCGAACTCAAGGCCCGTTACGCCGCAGAGCTTGCCGCGCAGTAGCGGCGAACCCGCAGGCGACCATCGTCAGACGGCGGCGTGCGGAGGAAATCGGACGAATATGCGGCCGTCCTCGACGCGTACAGGGAAAGTCCTGGCTGGTTTGGTCTTGGGAAAGCCCGATGAATTGCCGGTTTCCAGGTCGAACTGGGCGGCATGGAAGGGGCAGGTGAACGCCATGCCGGTAACGCGCCCCCCTTCCAGCGGCTTGGCCATATGAGGACAGCGATTGGCAAGCGCGAAGACCCTTCCGCCCGCGCCGATCAGCAATATGTCGTGCCCATGGACGAGAAAGCGCCGATGCTGACCGTTACGGATAAGGGGCGCCGCGCAGACGGGGACGAAGCCGCCTTCCGGCGAATCTTCATCCACGAGCCGGGCGCCCAGGCCCATCATTTCGCCAGATATCGATCGATCTCGGCGAGATAATGGCGAATGCGGATTTCCTGTTCACTTAGCAGATAACCCTTGAACGCACGCGATTCGATACCGCGCTGCACGCCAGGGACCAGTACATGATCCTGCTCCAGCACAAAGCCCGTATCCGCGGGATCGGTCACCCGGCGGATCGGCGGGCGGGCCGACAGGTCTTTTTCGGCGGCGTCGATCGTATTGCCTTGCCCCAGGCTGGCGAGTTCGAGCGGCTTGAACCCTTCATGTTTGGCGGGCGGGACGAGCGTGATCGAGCGCCAGATGCACTTCATCGGATCGGTTGGATGGGGCCGGAAGATCTGGAGATAATTGACATCGGAATAGGTGTTGGTGGTGACGTTGGGGAAGATCAGATAGTTGAGATCGTCGACCATCTGATCGTCATCCAGATCGTCACAATGGGTCCAGCCGGCGCGTTCGGCCAGGCGGCGTTTCACCTGCACCATCGCCTTCTTGTATTCCGCGCCACGCAGATGCTTCCATTCCTCCGGATCGCCCTCCCATTGGCGGATCATCGTTTCCTGCACCTCGTTGGGCGTGTCTCGATCCTCCACCTTGTCCGGCGTATTGCCGAGCGGCAGGATCATCCGGCTGACACCGCGCGGATAGAGATCATATTGGCAGAAATAGGTTTCCATCGCCTGCCCCAGTTCGGGGTGGATCTGGTCGGCATGATAGAATTCGACAAAGGCGTCGAAGCTGGTTTTCCAGTTCGCTTCCTGAATATATTCGACGTCGTCGACGACCCGGTAATTTTCCAGCTGGTAGGGCGCGAGGTGCTCGGGGATCACGCTCAGGAAGTCGAGCAGCGGCTCGGCCTCGTCGTCCATGTTGATGAAAACCATGCCGCCCCATGTGTCGCAGCGCACCTCGGTCAGACCCGGCGCCTCTTTCAACACTTCGGGGCGGAAGGTCTCCGGTTCTTTGACGGATAGAAGGCCACCGTCCTTACCGAACTTCCAGCCATGAAACGCACAACTGAAACATTCGTTAGCCGTGCCAAAGTCTGTGCGGACGATCTGGTTTCCGCGATGTGGACAGACATTATAGAAGGCGCGGATCCGGTCGTCGTCGCCGCGGACGATCAGGAAGCTTTCCTTGATCAGATCATATTTGAACCAGTCGCCCCGGTTGGGAATGTCTGATGCGATGCCGGCGAGATTCCACACCTTGGTCCAGAGCTTTTCCCATTCGAGAACGGCCTCCGCCGGGTCCCGATAGCGGCGCGGATCGATGCGGCCGGTCCCATGGTCGACATAGGGCGCCTTCGCGCGAATGGACCCCTCAGGAACGTTGTCATACGACCGTATTCCCTCACGATGATCGACCTCGGGCCTTTGCGGAATGAACGTATCCAACAGCCATCTCCTGACATTTTTCACGGACCATAGCGGCCGCGGCTTTTCGGCGCGATGATAAAAGCCGGGCCGCCCTCGCGCAACGCGAAAATCTAATATATATACCATTTTATACGTGACTGGCGCCTCCATCCTGGCCTGCATGGTAGAGGATTGTTGACACATTCCCCTCCATGTCTGAAGAGATGGCCAAGTTAAGCTAACTGATTTCTCACTTATCGATCACGGGTTTGCCGCCCTTTTACACGCCAAGGGCTGCGGCGCACGCATGTCGGAGAGCAACTCATCGGCGAACGCCCCTTCCAGCAGGGCGAGGTGATATGTGCCGCCGCCGAGCAGAAGATCGTCGACCATCGCCCGCCGGTAGAGATGGCCGACAGGATATTCGGTGGTGATGCCGATGCCGCCATGGAGGTGCAACGCATCGCCAACTACCGACTTTGCGACCGCCGCGATCTTCACCTTGCACCGCGACGCTGCTGCCGACCGGACAGCGGGACTCGCGCGCGTGGCCGCCAGCGCAGAATAGAGGCTCGACCGTGCCTCGTTCGCGGCGATGAACATGTCCGCCACGCGATGCTGGAGTACCTGGAAGCCCGCGAGCGGCTGACCAAATTGCTGGCGCGTCTTGAGATGGAAGATCGACAGTTCGATCGCGCGGTCGATGCCGCCCAGCGCGGCGGCACATTGGGCGAGCAAGGCTCCGTCGAACGCTTCGTCCAGGGCGACGCGGGCAGCCTGGCCCTGTGCGATGAGACCGCCAACGGCCACCGGCACATCATGGAACACCAGGTCAGCAACCGGCGTCGTATCGAACAGCCGGTAGCCGAATCGATCAATGCCCGGCTCAGAGGGATCGATCGTCAGCAGTGCGAGTTCGCCCGACGGCAGTTGCGCCGACACGATCAGGCAGTCTGCCGTCTCCGCTCCGATCGCAGCGGCCTTGCGCCCGGTCAGGACATAGCCTTCCCCTGCCGGCCGCACCTGTGTGCAAGGTTGGTCGCGACCGAACGGATCGCCACCCTCATGGCACGCGACCGCCGGTTGCAGCGTACCCGCGGCCAAGCGGTTCCGCAGCGCCTCAACCAGAGGGCTGCTCCCGGCAGACAGCAGCATGGCCGACATCACCATCGTTTCGATACGTGGTGCGGCGCCGGGCGCACGGCCAAGCTCGGCTGCGATCAAGGCGATGTCTTCGGGTTCGCCCGAAAAGCCACCCCATTGCGGCTTGAGACATAGGCCCGCGACGCCGGCCTGGGCAAACATCACCCAGGCCGCCGCATAAGCGGCAGCGTCGAACCCCGCCGCATGCACGGGCGCAGCGTCGAGCAGCCGACGGGTGGTGGCGCGGAACTCTTCCTGCTCGTAGGATAAGGTCAAATCCATCGATATTCCCTTTTCAGCGCGCCAGCGTGTTCCAGATAATGCTGCGCTGAATTTCATTGGTTCCGCCAAAGATGGTGGCGGCGCGCCAGTACATCAGTTGCGCCATCTTGCCTTCGCTACGAAGGTCGAACCAATCCGCAACGCCCATTTCGCCGCCTCCCCTGTCCATCGCCGCCGACAGGCCAAGCCCTTCGACCTCCATGATCCCTGCTCGGATCAACAACTCCGAAGCCGTCACCTTGAGCGCCGAAGCACTTGCTCCGCCAAGCTGCTCATTCTCGCGCAGGCGGACCCGCAGCACGGACCAGTCATGCGCCTCGACATCGATCTCGAACATCAGCAGTCGCTGCCGGAAGGATAGATCAGCCGTGGCCGCCGCCGCCCGCAGGCGATCGACATAGCGGTGCAATATCCCGAGATAGGCGTTGTGCGTCCGCTCCTCGTTGAGCAGGAACTTCGCATAGGACCAGCCCATGTCCGGCTCACCAATCACGGCGCTGGCCGGGACGCGGACCTCATCCAGGAACACTTCATTGACGCTGTCGATGCCGTCTATCGACCTGATCGGCCGCACCGTGACCCCGGGCGCGTTCATAGGCAGCAGGATCATCGAAAGCCCGGCCTGAGGCTTCACATGCGGATTGGTCCGCGCAAGGCAGATCATCATGTCCGCATCGGCCGCATGGCTCGTCCAGATTTTCTGCCCGGTGACGACATAATCGCTCCCTTCCCGCACTGCGCGCGTCTTGAGCGAGGCGAGATCCGACCCCGCACCCGGCTCTGAAAAGCCCTGGCAGAAATGCAGATCGCCCTCGATAATCGCGCGCAGATACTGGTCCTTCTGCGCCTGCGACCCGAACCGAGCGATCACGGGACCAACCATTCCGATGCCGATAATATTATATTCCGGCGCGTTCGCCCGACCATATTCGACGTCCCAGATATGACGCTGCACCGGTGTCCAGCTCGGGCCCCCGCTCTCCTCCGGCCAGTTGGGGACGGCCCAGCCGCGCCGCGCCAGGATTTTCTGCCAAGAATCGGTATGCACCCGCCTCACATGGCCGTGGCGCGCCTCCATGGCTGCCAGTTCGGACGGCAGATTGTCTTGCAGAAAGCCCCGCACCTCCTCGCGAAAGGCGAGATCCTCAGCCGAATAGCCCAATTTCATATAAGAGATCCCACATGCGCTACCATCATCATCCCAGCGCCACCGCCTTCCTGACCGCGCTATTCCAATCCGGATGCATGTGCTTCCACCTCCTGCGCCCCTGTTTCGCCGGCCTTGACGCGCCAGAATATTCGCCGGGGCGCCAAGTCCAGCGCGGGGACGCCGCGCACCACGCCCCTCTACGTCATTGCCCTTATGTCTATCGAACAAGGAGAAAAGTGCAATGTCTATTATAAAATGGTTGCCGATTTTTCCACCAGCTGGGCACGGCAATATGCTGCATCGCCCCGCTTAGACGCGGCTGCTTCGCCTCGCTAAAGGCGCCTGACGGTGATCCTGGAGCTTCAAGACGCATCGGTTTGCTTAGTGCCGTCAGCGTCACGCGGCGCGCGGTCGAACACTATTCCGCGATCCACAAAGACTACATCGGAATATGGTACGAGGAGAGCGCGGTTCAGGCCGTTTGAGTGCCCCGGGTTCGCTTACGCTTGGCGCCTGGAGCCGCAGGCTCCGCGGGAATCTCGGCGTCCACCTTCCGAGCCTTGGGCTTATCGAATGTCAGATCAGCGTCTATCGGTGAAACGCCGCGAAAGAATATCCGCGCGAGATGGTCGCTAAGCTGCCGGGGTTTGAGCTTGCCCGAAGGGTTATACCAGTCCTGCGCGTAGATAGTTGCGCCAAGCATGAAAAGCTGAACAAGATTCGGCTCCAGATCCTCGTGTACAATCCCTTCTTCCTGGCCCTCGCGGATCAGGGCGCGCCAGAAATTTCCGTATTTGCGGGGATGTTCGCGATGCCGCCCGCCGATGGAATCCGGAACCTGATCGATGATCTTCCAATAAGCGGTAATGAAATCATTCTTGCTCAGCATCCGCTCGACATGCTCGTCAAGCGCGGTCTTTATCTTTCGCCATGCGCTGGCGTCACCGGGCAACGCGGCCACGGCCTCCATCACCGGCGAAGACACGCTGGTCGTGCCGATGTTGAGCACCTCTTCGAGCAATGCATCTTTCGAGGGGAAATAATAATAAAGGCTGCCGGCGAAGGTGCCTGCCTCTTCACCAATCTCCGCCAGCGTGGTTTCGGCATAGCCCCTCCGAGCCGCCACTTTGGCAGCAGCCTGAAGGATGCTGTCGCGCTTTTGAATAGCCTTTCGAGTTTTCATCGGCGTTTACTATCCTAACGAGCGGCCCGTTGTCCATGCTTACGGGTATAGCCGCAGTGAGCACCGCGTCCTATTTCATAACTGTAATCAGATTTGATCAACGGCGCTGTCCCGGGCGCCATCTTCGGCGGCAGGTCAGACATCGGCGCATTCGGCCTGCCGCCAGGCGAGCGCCATCAGTTCCGGCAGCACCCGCACCCGTTCCTTGGCTTGCGCCGACGCGGCGGTGCCGCGCAGAACGCGGCCCTTGATCCCGTGGAAGATGGCGGCGAGCCTGAAGAAGTTAAATGCCATGTAGTAATCATAATGGGGCATGCCAGTGCGCCCCGTGCGCTCGCAATAGGTTGCCAGATAGTCCGCTTCGCTCGGGATGCCGAGCGCGGTGATATCCGCGTCGGCAAGGCCCGCGACGATGTGGGGCGGCATGCGGTACATCATTGCATGATAGGCGAAATCCGCACCCGGATGGCCGAGGGTCGACAATTCCCAATCCAGCACCGCCAGGATACGCGGCTCCGAGGAGTGGAAGATCATGTTGTCGATGCGAAAGTCGCCATGAATAACGCTTGTTGCTTCGTCGTTCACCGGCAGATGATCTTCCAACCAGGTGATCAGCCGGTCCATATTCTGGTCTCGCCCCGCCAGAGTATCGTCGCGATATTGCCGGGACCATCGTGCAATCTGCCGTTCGAAATAATTGCCCGGGCGGCCGAAGTCGCCCAGGTCCACCGCCTCATAGTCAACGTTGTGCAGCCGCGCGATCGTCGCGTTCACCGCGTCGAAAATCGCGCGGCGTTCGGTATTCGGCACATCTGGGACGGTCGCATCCCAGAAGATGCGGCCTTCCACCATTGCCATCACATAGAACCAGGTGCCGATCACGGCATCGTCGGTGCACAGCCCATAGACATGCGCGACCGGGAACCCTGCCTTGCCGAGCGCCATGAGCACCTTGGCCTCGCGTTCGATCGCATGGGCGCCCTTGAGAAGCTGACCCGGCGGCTTGCGCCGCAATACATAGCATGCGCTGGGAGTGACGAGCTTGTAGGTCGGGTTGGATTGGCCGCCTCTGAACTGTTCGACCTGCATCGGCCCCTTAAAGCCGCGGACATGGCCACTCATCCACGCGGCCAGCGCCGCTTCGTCGAACGCGTAGCCCTGACGCACCGCCGTGGTGCCCAGATTGTCGTCGACCAGCGCGCTCATGCCTGAGCAGCTTTCCAGTCGCGCCGGATCTTCTTGGCGAGACTCCAGCGATGGACTTCGCTCGGCCCGTCATAGATGCGGAACGCGCGCACTTCCCGGAACACCTGCTCGACGATAGTGTCGCGGCTAACCCCGCTGCCGCCCATCACCTGGACGCAGCGGTCGGCAACGCGCATCAACGCTTCCGACACGGCTACCTTGGCCATCGAGCTTTCCGCCGTGCCAAGCGATCCTGTATCCAGCACCCCGGCGCACCAGTCGATCATCAGTTCGCATTGCTTGAGGTCGATCAGGTTGTCGGCCAGCATGAAACCCACCCCTTCATGATCGATCAGGACCTTGCCGAATGCCTCCCGCCGGTTGGCATAATCGGTCGCGATCTCATTGGCGCGAATACAGGCGCCCAGCCAGCGCATGCAATGCGACAGGCGGGCAGGGCTCAGCCGCACCTGCGCATAGGTGAAACCTTCGCCGCTCTTTCCCAGCATCTGATCGGCCGGGACGCGCAGATTGTCAATGGCCACGATCGAATGGCCGCCCGGCATGGAATTGTCGATCGTGTCGAGCACCCGCTCGATCCGGATCGCCGGATTAGGCAGGTCGATCAGGAACATGCAGGCGCCCTCCCGCGACCGGGCCATGACGATGCCGACCTTCGCGCCCTGCGCGCCAGTAATGAAGGCCTTGCGCCCATTGATCACCCAGTGGTCGCCGTCGGGCTCGCAGACGGTCTGCATCATGGAAGGGTCGGAACCGGCGCCGCCGTCGGCGGCGGGCTCGGTCATGAAGAAGGCGGACCGCGCGCGCCCCTCGACCAGTGGGCGCAGGAACCGCTGCTGGAGCGCGGGGCTACCCACTTTCCCCAGCAGATACATATTGCCCTCGTCGGGGGCGGCGGTGTTGCATGCAACCGGCCCCAGCGGCGTCAGCCCGGTGCGGATCAACACATGGGCGGTCTCCCGCTGGGTCAGGTGCCCGCCGTCCGGCAGAATGTGCGGCGTCAGCACGCCTGCGGCCCGCGCCTTTTCGCGCAATTCGACAACCAGCTCCTCCAGCGGAGCGCCATGATGATCGCGGCGCGCATCAGTCTCAAAGGGGAAGACGACATCGCGCACGAATCGCTCCACCCGATCGCCTATCGCTTGCGCACGGTCCGTAACGCCAGGGGTCATGTCAGGTCCTCGATATAATGAGCTTCGGTGCAATCGCGCACCATTGGAGCGGAGACGCCCGGCGCCACCTCCGCAAGAACGAAGGGCGCCGATCGGTCAGGTCGCCGGAACAAGGCCAGATTGGTGATGATCATGTCGACGACATTGGCGCCGGTCAGCGGCAATGTGCAGCGTCGGCGGAACTTGGCGCCCCCCGACTTGTCGACATGATCCATAAGGACGATGATACGCGGGACCCCTGCAACCAGGTCCATTGCTCCGCCCGGCCCCTTGATCGTCTTGCCCGGCACCATCCAGTTGGCGAGGTCGCCATTTTCCGCGACTTCCATCGCGCCGAGCACCGAAAGGTCGATGTGGCCGCCACGGATCATGCCGAAACTGTCGGCTGACGAGACGTAGCTCGTGCGGTCGAGTTCCGTTATCGTCTGCTTGCCCGCGTTGATGATGTCGGCGTCGACCTCGCTTTCCAGCGGGAAAGGACCAAGCCCAAGCATGCCGTTTTCTGACTGGAGCGTCACGTCCACGCCCGGAGGGATATGGTTGGACACCAGCGTCGGGATCCCGATGCCCAGATTGACGCAATAGCCGTCCTTGAGCTCACGCGCGGCGCGAGCGGCCATCTGGTCACGCGTCCAGCCCGTCACGCCGGCCTCTCCTGCCGGACCGTTCGCTGCTCAATCCGCCTTTCGTTTGACGTGGCCCGGATCAGCCGCTGCACGAAAATGCCGGGCGTATGGACATGATCAGGATCAATCGCGCCAGGGGCCACCATATGCTCGACCTCCACCACTGTTACCTTGCCGCAAGTGGCCGCCATCGGGTTGAAGTTTCGGGCGGACTTGCGGAAAACGAGATTGCCGAACGCGTCCGCCTTCCACGCCTTGACGATGGCGAGGTCAGCTACAATGCCCGTTTCCAGGAGATGAGGCTGGCCGGCGAATTCGCGCACTTCCTTGCCCTGCGCGATCATGGTGCCAATGCCGGTCCGGGTGTAGAAGCCGGGGATGCCCGCACCACCCGCCCGCATGCGCTCGGCGAGAGTGCCCTGCGGGCTGAATTCGATTTCCAGTTCGCCCGAAAGATATTGGCGCTCGAATTCCTTGTTCTCGCCGACATAAGAGGAGATCATCTTGGCGATCTGCCGGCTCTGGAGCAGCTTGCCGAGGCCGAAATCGTCGACGCCCGCGTTGTTGGACACCACGGTGAGACCTTTGACACCGCTTTCCACCAGTTGCGAGATCAGCGTTTCGGGGATGCCGCAAAGGCCGAAGCCGCCCGCGGCGATCGTCATCCCGTCGAACAGCAGTCCGTCAAGAGCGGCGGCTGCGTCAGGATAGATTTTGTTCGCCATCGCCCTTCCCTACAATGAACTGAGGAGATGGCCACCATCGACCACCAGAACGGAACCAGTCATGTACGGCGAGGCATTGGCGGCCAGCAGCAGCAGCGGTGCGTCGAGATCCTCGAGGCGACCGAGCCGCCGCTGGGGAATGCGCCGTATGAGCGCCTTGCCCGGATCCGACGCGAAAAAGTCGTCATTCAGTTCCGTTTCGAAATAGCCCGGCGCAATCGCATTGACGCGTATGTCGTCGCGCGCCAGTTCAAGCGCCATCTGCTTGGTCATCTGGATGACCGCAGCCTTGGACACGGCATAGGGGGTAACTTGGCCGCCCTGACGCACGCCGATGATCGATGCGATGTTGATGATTGATCCTCCGCTGCCGCGCGTACGCATGCGTCGCGCGACTTCTGTCGCCATCCAGAAGCCTCCGGTCAGGTTGGTGTCGATGATCGAATTCCAGTCGTCCGCCGTCTGATCGAGCACCGGCTTGGTGTTGGTGATCCCCGCATTATTGACGAGGATATCGACATCACCCGCCTGATCGAGCGCGTGACTGACCGAGGCGCGGTCCTGTACATCCAGGGGAACGGCCAGCGCATCCGGCCCCAGTTCCTTTGTCAGTTCCGCGAGCATTTGCGTGCGGCGCGCACCGATGATGACGGTCGCACCAGCTTTCGCCAACACTTTCGCGAAATGTGTCCCGAGGCCGCTCGAAGCGCCGGTCACGAAGGCGCGCTTGCCGGACAGGTCAAACATGGATGGCTCTTTCTTCTCTCTTTACGCCCAATCTTCTAATATCCGTTATTTTTTCTCGCAAGCGTAGAGTTGCTGGGGCATTGTTTTTCAGCGAGCGGAAATCGGTCGGTCGGTGTATGTCCGGAATCGGCGTTCCGTTCGTCTCGAATGAAAAATGCAAAAGGAGCGGATGAGCAAGATCAGGGACATGTTGTCGAAGGCAACGGGGGTGCTGAACCGCCGGGGTGTATCGATGGATGACGGGGAAGATCTTGTCCACGATGCATTCGTACGACTGAGTGAGTATGAGAAGGTGGAACAGGTCAGGTCCCGGGAGGCCGTCCTCATCCGGACGGCCGTTAACCTTTCGATCGATCAGGCGAGGCGGCGAGCGCGTGCACCGGTGGCATCAGGCTGCGAGGCGCTGGAACAGTTTAGCGACACCCAGCCCGACCCCTTCGAGATTGCCCGCGCGCGGGCCCGATTGCAGCGCGTAAATGAAGGCCTGCGGAACATGAATGAGATAAGTCGGCGTATCCTCCTGTCTCGCAGACTGGATGGGGTCAGTGTGGCCGACATAGCGCTTCGCGAAGGAATGTCCGTCGCGGCTGTGGAAAAGCGGATCGCCCGTGCTACCCTCTTCCTTATGGACTGGGTCGACGAATGGTGACGTCCGACCCCAAAACACAACGAGCGATCGAGGCCCAGGCCGCGGCGTGGCTCGCTCGGCTTCAGGGACAACATTCGGGTCCCGTCACGACCTCCGCCTTTCGCTCCTGGTTCGACGCGGACGAAGCGCATCGCGTGGCGTTCGAACGGGCTACGGAAATCTGGGACATTCTGCCTGGCGCGGCAGCGCTGGACGATGTTCAACTTCCTGTAAAAAAGCCGGGACTGCGGCGCATGGAATTGATCGCCATGGCGGCGTCGATCCTCGCCGTCATCGGGGCGGGCATTGGCTATGTCCATATGAACCATGCCGATCCGGTCTACGCAACGGCCGTGGGGCGTCAGGAAAACGTGGTTCTCCCGGACGGGTCGCGTATCGAACTCAATTCGGACAGCCAGGTCACCGTGCAGTACAGCAGCGGGGAACGCCAGCTCCGGCTCGACAGGGGCGAGGTGATGTTCCACGTTCGCAAAGACCCGAAGCGGCCCTTCACTGTCGCCAGTGCCGACGAGCGCGTGCGCGCGCTCGGCACCGCTTTTGTCGTGCGTCGTTTCCCGCTCAAGACCGTCGTGACGCTGACACATGGGCGGGTCGAAATTTCGCGTGCCAGCGGCTGGCGACAACTGAGGCTTGCGGTCCTGCGTCCCGGCGAACGTGCGACCTTGACCGGCGCCACGGGCGTGGTGATCGACCGGCCGCCGGTCGACATGCTTACCGCCTGGCGCAATGGTCAAGTGATCTTCGACAACACGTCACTGCTCGAAGCTGCGAGCGCAATGAACCGATACGCCGTTTCGAAAAGAGTTGTCATGGACCCGTCGGTGGCTGGCCTGCGGATATCGGGCATATTCGGCATCGATGAGCTTGAACAATTCGCCCTGTCGGCCGCCGCGCTCCATCAACTGACGATCGAACGGCAAGGCAACAGAATTCGGCTCGTGCCCGGCACACTTCAATCCGTGCCGAACCATGCGAGCTAGTGACCCGAATCTGAAGTGCGTCACACTACTGTGGGGTAGGCGTTGAACGAACTTCAGATTCATCAAGGTCACCAGCAAATATATGATTCTATTGCGTTTTATGGATTTAAAATACGCACCCTGCCTAGCCGCTATAACGAGGCATATTTCAAATCCACCACACTGGAGCTTTTTGGATTTTCTGATTTCCGCTTGTCCGGAATCGCCTTTTCCATCGTCTAGGATCTGAACAATCTAATCCATCACTCAGATGGAGCTTTGGGGAGGTGTAAATGAGGCTTTCAAGCAGGCACGGTCACGCATGTGGCACGGCAATGGCGGCGGTCATGATGATGAGCGTTCCGGCCATGGCGCAAACTTCATATGAATTCGATCTTCCCAGCCAGACATTGGCGACCTCGCTGCGGGCGGTCGGCAGCAAAGGCCGGGTGAATATCGCCTTCCGGCCCGAAAGCGTCAGGGGCGTGACCGCACCCGCCCTGCGCGGTTCCTATGATGTTCCACATGCCATCGACATGCTGCTGCGCGGTAGCGATCTTGCAGCGACTCAGGCGCCGGGCGGTTCGTTCCTGGTCGTCGCCAACCCCCGAAGAACAATAGCGCCAGCGCCCAAGGCCAAGCCGGCGCCCGTCAGCTTCATGCAGCCCGTCTCCGATATTCAGGCGGGCGGACAAGCCGCTCCCGAGAGCGCACCGGGGGAAATCATCGTCACCGCCCAGCGGCGCGAGCAGAAATTGCAGGATGTGCCGGTCTCCATCGCGGCATTTTCTTCCGAGCGGCTCCGCGACATGGGCGCCGGCACGATCACCGACGTGGTATCCCAGACGCCCGGCGTGCGCTTCCAGGGCGTGGCGGGAAATGCCGGCCTCCCGGTCTATAATATCAGAGGGGTGACGATCCTCGACTTCACTTATACCAACGAAGGTTCTGTCGCCATCTATGCGGATGATGTCTATCTTGGGAATCCCTTCTCGGCCAATCAGCAACTGTTCGACGTCGAACGCGTAGAGATTTTGCGTGGACCGCAAGGAACGCTCTATGGCCGCAATGCGACAGGCGGTCTTGTCCATTATATCTCCAAGCGGCCGACAGCGCAGTTCCAGGGTCAGGCGCTCGCGCAATATTCCAGCTTCGATGACGTCGTTCTCGAAGGCGCCGTGTCGGGTCCTGTCAGCGACTCCGTGCGCGTGCGGGTGGCAGGCCGCTACAACAGCAACGATGGCTGGCAGACCAGCCGCAACTTCGGCACGCCACTCGCCAAGGTGGACCACGCCATCGCCGGGCGGGTAACCGTCGACGCCGATCTGTCGGACAGCGTATCGCTCACGTTCAGCGGCCATTACGGAAATTCGGCGGGCAGCGAGGATGCCCGCGCCGGCATCGGCAAGCGCAACCCGGCCAACTTGTCCCAGGTCTGCACACCCGACCAAGTCCGTGCAAACCTCTGTGCCAATGTGAAGGGGTTCAGGGATCCCGATCCCGACCCGCGGCATCCCTATTCATCGCGCCCAGACATCCCTTACTCTCTCGTCTCGGCAGGCGGCTTCCTCAAATTGAACGCGGATATCGGGGATGTGAAGTTTACATCCATCACCGCGGTGGAAGGCGGCCGCAAATATGACGCCCTTGATACCGGGTCCACCCCGGTATTTGGTTCGGACATATGGATCGACTATTATATCCGGCATCGGCAGTTCAGCCAGGAATTGAGGCTGTCGGGCAATAGCGGCAGGCTGGAATGGATTGCCGGTGGAATCTACTATACCGACACTCGTTTCTTCACCGCTATCCTGTCCGGCCAGAATTTTGGTTCCTATTCCGATCAGAAGATTTCCAGCATCGGGACCTTCGCTCAAGGCACCTATGCCCTGACGGACACGCTCAACCTCACGGCTGGCCTTCGATACACCAGTGACGAAAAGAAAATGCGGTCCTACGCTGCCCTTACCGGGCCACGAACCGGTACGCGGCAAGGCACACCGACCTTCACATTTTCGGACCGCATCGCGCCCAAGAAGGTCACGTGGCATTTCGGAGCGGACTGGCACGTCACGCCGGATGTGATGCTCTACGCGACGGCCTCGAGCGGCTTCAAGACGGGCGGCTATAATACCGCCTTCGCCGCAAGCCGGGCAGCAATCGGCCCCGTGGAGCCGGAGACGATCATCACTTATGAGGCAGGCGTCAAATCCAACCTGCTGGACCGCAAGCTCACCGCGAACATAGGCGCATTTTACAGCCGCTATAAAAGCATCCAGTCATCGGCGACGGTCGTTTGCACGACCTGCCCTGGCGGCATCGCACCGCGATTCCTCAATATTGGCAACGCCAAAATCAGGGGTATCGAGGCGGAACTGACAGCACGTCCCACTGCGGACCTTACGGCTTCCGTTGGGGCGGCCTATAACAAAAATCGTCTGGACGCACCGGCCAACCTCCTGATCGGCGGCTTGCCGCTCAATGGCAACCGGCTGGCGAATACACCGAAGTTCAGCATAAATGGGCAGTTCAACTGGCAGCCATCACTCGGGGACGGTCGGGGTTCGCTGATTTTCGGCGGCGATATCATGTATCAGACCAAATTCTTCTTCCGGCCCGACAACAATCCCTACGCTGTGCAGAGCGGCTATGCGCTGGTGGGCGCCCGGCTGGGCTGGGAAGCTGAGAACGGAGTCCGGGTCGAAGCCTTCGCCAAGAACTTGTTCGACAAGAAATATTTCGTCTCGCAGACCGATGTCGGCGATATCGCACCGGCAACCTGGGGCATGCCCCGTCAACTTGGAATACGGGCTACGACAAACTTTTAGGAGGCAGCTCGCCGCTGGTCTCCGGTTTCGCGCATGAAACAGGCTCCGTAATCATCGAGCATGTCCGTTCGGCGGACATGCTCGATGATCGGCGCGAAACACCGCCCTGGTCCGAAAAGATGGCCGCCGCTGCTGCTCGATTTCAAATTTCGGCTGCGCCGGAAAACGAAGGATGCCGATGAGTTACAGCGACCAAGTGCCACAGTCCGAATGGCGGCGCGGATGGCCAGTCGTGTTCGCCGCCTCGGCAGGCTACGGCCTATCGGGCGGCCTTTTTTCGATCACCGCCGGCTTGTTCATCAACCCCATGCGGCAGGAATTCGGTTGGACGATGAGTCAGGTCGCCATCGCGCCCTATGTGCACCTGCTCATCGCTTTGATGATGCCGGTCGGGGGAATAGTCATCAACAAGGTCGGCCCCCGTCCGGTCGCCCTGTTCGGCATATTGTTGTTTGCGACAGGCTATATCGCTCTGGCGACGCTCCCCCTGTCGCTACTGCTCTTATACGCCATTGTTGGCTGCCTGGGCATCTTTGGTCCGTCAGGCAATGCCGGTCCCTATGCGCGGGTCGTGGCAACATGGTTTCAAAGGCATGTCGGCATGGCGCTGGGCGTCACAACCGCAGGAACATCTTTCGCAGGACTTTTCGTGCTGCCGATCGTGGCCGCCGCCATCGCAAGATGGGGCTGGCGCGGCGGCTACCTGACTTTGGCCGCGTTATTGACGTGCTTCGCTTTGCCGATCCTGCTCCTCCTTTTGCGGGAAAGGAAGCAAACCGAGGCGTCCCAACCGACCGCCCCGCCCGCGCGAAGCACTTCGCTGGTCGAGGCCCTTGCCAATCCCCATTTTTGGCTTCTCCTGTTGGCGAT
The DNA here is from genome assembly GCF_037860795.1 of Sphingobium mellinum. NCBI lineage: Bacteria > Pseudomonadati > Pseudomonadota > Alphaproteobacteria > Sphingomonadales > Sphingobiaceae > Sphingobium > Sphingobium mellinum. Next base: position 27,382 of record NZ_JBANRK010000024.1, read on the forward strand.
CGGCCTCGCCGCCATACCGGTGGGCGTCTATCTCACCCACCTGCAACCCATTCTTCAAAACGCCGGGTTTTCGCTGGAGACGGGAGCCGCGTTTGGAAGCCTGTTCGCATTCGCGGTCGGAGTGGGGCGCATCGGCGGAGGCATGCTTGTCGACCGATTCTGGAGTTTTGGCGTCGCGGCGGCTGCCGTTGGCCTGGGTGCGCTCGGCTGCCTCATCGTGACCGCGGTGACCCCTGCCACGACGTTCGCGCTTACCGCTTTGGCGATCGTCTTGATCGGCCTCGCCTACGGTGGCGAGATCGATTTCGGCGCCTATTTCACGCTGAAATTGTTCGGCATTGGCAGTTTCGACCGCATCTTCGGCTGGGTGGCGCTGATTATGGGAGCGGCCATCGCTGCGGGCGGGATAATCGGCTCTACCCTGTTCGACATGATGAACAGCTACAGGTTCTTGGGCCCTATCACGGCTCTGTGTTTCGCATTGTCTTCCGGAGCCTTCCTGATTTTGGGAATGGTCATGCGGAAGACAGTTGCGATACCAGCCCATTGACCCGCTGCCGATGAGGCAACGCATCGCGCGTTAATCCGTCTGGCCAGGGAGTCGGTCGGGCGCGACGACGCTAGCGCCCTTATCCGGGTTCCGCGCCAAGCCTGCCCATCACAATGTCCTGCGCCTCCGGCGAAAGAACGGGATATTGCTGCTTGAAGGTCAGCGGACCGAGCGTAGCGCGCTGCATCGTGCGGGGGACATCGGGATTGAGCGCGCCACGCGCATGCTGGCAAGCGAGATTGTCCCAAAGCACGACGTCGCCAATATGCCAGACATGTTCATAGATCGTCTCTGGACGGGCAATATGCTGGTACAAAGCCTCCAGCAGGGGCCTGCCCTCCTCCTCCGGCATATCTTCGATGATACGGGTCGATTCCGGCATGACGTACAGGCACAGTTCGCCGGTTCTTGGATGCGGGCGGGCGATACGATGCGACCAGTTCGGCAAGAGCGGGTCAAAGCCATAGATCCCGTCATTGGGGCCATAAGCGAAGCACTGCACAGCGCGACGATTCTCGACGGCCTTTTTCAGCTCGTCGGGCAGATCATTCCAGGCATTGACAGAATTTATGAACTTGGTCGACGTGTTGCCCTCGTCGAGTTCGACGCCAAGCAGCATCACGCTTTCGATCGGATATTCGCAATGCGCCAGATCGGAGTGGAATTTCAGTTCGAGATTGCCAAGGAAGCCGTCCTTCCGCTTGTTCGAGATGTAATTGACGCCCTCGCTGGGAGGATAGGGTTTGCCGAACCACCCGGCCGCGCTGCGCTGCTGCTCCAGCGTGAGACTCTGGCCGCGAAACACCAGCAGATGATGGCGGTCGTAAAGCTGACGAAGCTCGTTGATGATTGCCTGGGACGGTGTCCGGGAAAGATCGATGCCCATGATCTCGGCACCGAAAGGTTCAATCTGCCGCCACTCCACCTGGTCTGCCATATCCTGTCCCACTTATATTCGCTGAACTCGTGGAAGGAGGCGCCTTCCAGCGGGCCTCAATCTAAACGTTCGTTAGAAAAAATCAATAGGCCTCCGGTCGCAGGAGGCAGAGTTTTCGTGGGCACGGGACGAACTGGCGCGAAGGCGACGGTGGGCCGATCTGGACAAGCTGCCAGCTTCGGATTATTGCAATTATTATTAGAACTTGTCGCTCCCTTTGAGCTGACAATGCTGCGGAGAGTGCAATGGACGGTGCCAAGGCGATGCGGCAGTTGCTCGAAGAGCCAGGAATGTTGATCGTGCCCGGGGTTCACGACGGACTCAGCGCACAAATGGCCCGGCTTGCGGGATTCGAAAGCATTTTCCTTGGCAGCTACGCCATCACGGCGTCCGCTTTCGGCATGCCCGACGCCGGCATTGTTCCTGTCGCGCAATTGGTCGAAGCCTACCGCCCGCTGGTCGAATGTTCGGGCCTGCCGTCCATCTGCGATATTGACGATGGCGGCGGCACGAGGCTTCAGATCGCGCGCAACCTGCAACTCGTCGAGCGCGCGGGGATCGGCGGCATCCAGATGGAGGATCTCGACCTTTCGGTGGGAAAATATCTGCCCGGACGCAAAAAGCGCCTGCTGCCAGCCGAACAGATGGTCGATCATATAAAGGCAGCGGCGGATGCGCGCGTGGACGGGAACCTGGTCATCATGGCGCGCTGCGATGCCCGCGATGCATCAACCCTTGATGACGCCTGTGAACGAGTGGCCGCCTATGGCGAGGCGGGCGCGGATCTCATCCTTGTTCCCTTTCTCGAAATTGAGGAGATTCCCCGCATTCGGGCCGCGACCGCAACCCCGATCGCGCATATGTTCATCCCGAGCGACGTCAAGGACGCAACAAGCGTGGAACGCGTTCGTGAACTTGGCGTCAAATATCTGATGTATCCCGTGTTGTCCGTCTGGGCGGCCGGTCGCGCAATCCATGACGCGATGATGGAACTTCGCGACTGCCGGTCAGATGCGACTCGGGCACATGGCGGCGCGACCTGGCAGCTGGTCAATGAGGCGATGCGGTCGGACTACTGGGGCAACCTGGCATAGGGCCCCGTTCTCGGGTGGGGAGTCGGAACGGCAGGCAGGATGCCGCCTGATGGAGCTTGGCGAAATGAACTCTGGGGCAAAGAGCGACGAATTGCAATTTGTGGAACTGGGACCGGTCGGGGCGCAGGTGCTGAATCTGGATCTGGACCGGCTTGACGCCCCCGATCTGCGTGATCAGCTTTACACCTTGTGGCTACGCTACGGCATCATTCTGTTCCGTGGTACAGGCGCGACCCGCCAGCAGCATATGGAACTCAGCAAACTGTTCGGCCCGCTGGAGATTCATCCCATTCCCAAGGTCCGGGTGCCGGGTCAGGAAGAACTTGTCGAGATCAGGGAATATGGCGGCTATTATGTAGTCGACGGACGATTACTCGGCGGTTTCATCCCTTGGCACCAGGATACGTGCTACACGCCCGACATATGCAAGGGGGCCGTCCTGTTCATGGAGACGCCCGCAAGTGAAGGCGGTCAAACCGGATGGATCGACACGGCCAAGGCCTATGCCGGACTGTCCGACGAACTCAAACATGGGATCGAAGGGCTCGAGGTGGTGATGCGCGTTCACAATGCGAAGCCCGACGGCATGCGCTTCGTGCAAAAGGAAAGGCCATTCCGTCGACCCACTGCCGAGGAATCGCCGGGCGAACATCTTTCAATGCCGGATTTTCCCCCCGTCGTGCATCCGTTGGTGGTTGCCCATCCCGAGTCGGGGATCAAGTCCCTGTCCATCAGCCCGTCCAACGTCGACGCCATTCTGGGTCTGCGGCGGTCCGAAAGCGAGGAATTGCTGACGACGCTGATCGAACATACGCTGAAGCCGGAATATCGATATGTGCATCAATGGCAGCAAGGCGACATGATGCTGTGGGACAATCGGCGTACCTTGCACCAAGCGTTCGGCTGGCCGCCGGGCGTGAAGCGCGTGGCTTTCAGAACGACGTTGCAGGGCGCCATGCGTTCGGGCCGTTACCTCAACCCAGCCGCGAGTTGAGCGACGACGTTCCTGGAAGGAGACTGATCAGGCAGCGATTAACCGCCGGATCGAGCGGCGAGTTGAGCTTCGGCCTGTTCCTTGGCCGCGGTCAGATGACTGAAGAGAAAGTCGGAAGCGTTGGTGGGCCGATGCAGCGTCAGTCCACCATCCACAGGCAAGGCCACTCCGGTGATGAAAGCCGATTCGTCCGACGCGAGATAGGTCGCGGCGTAGGCAATATCCACAGCTTTGCCTGCTCGCGGGAGCGGCTGCCATTGTGCCATCATCTCGTCTAGATATTCGGGCATCAGGTCGGCGACTTCGCGTGAAGCTCCCACCAGATCGCCGTAAATCGGCGTTGCGAAACCACCGGGCACGAGGACGTTGACCCTGATGCGATCAGCGGCGAACTCCAGCGCGCCCAGCCGACCCAACAGGATGACCGAGCCCTTGGCCACCGAATAGGCCGGCGTTCCGGCCCGGAGATTCGTCGCGCCGACCGACGAGGTCAGGATGATCGACCCTTGCCCCCGGCGCTTCATCGATCTCACCGCATGTTTGATGCACAGGGCCGTGGACCGGGACAACAACGCCTGCGTATCGTCCCAACCCTCGACCGTCATGGCCTCGAGCGTTTCCTTAGCGCCAGCGGCCCCCGCATTATGATACATGACGTCGAGTTCGCCAAAGCTTGAAACAGCAAGGTCGACGGCGGCGGCGATGTCGTCCTCATTGCGGACATCACATTGCGAAAAACGCACATTCCCCGGGAAACGCTGTTCGAGCGCCCTTCCCTTGTCGCCTTGGACGTCGGCGACGACCAGCCGGGCGCCCTCTTGAACGAACATCTCTACGCTGGCCAGGCCCATGCCTGACACTCCGCCGGTGATGACCGCGACCTTGCCTTCCAAACGACCTGCCAAGCGCAGCCTCCCACCTTCTTCACCCCAGTATCGATCACTGGATCGATCACTGGCGCGCGATCGACACAGCGCTTGAAGCGCCAATGCTCAATATTTAGGAAGGGGCGATTGTTACAACCTCATTGTGATACGCGTTATATTATTTCAGCACGGCGCCACAGTCAAGGAAGCCCCCCTGTTCACAGTGGCACCCGCTTTCGACCCGGTAATGGCAAACCGGATGGCGCGCCTTCCTTTTGGCGTCTTAGACATTGACACTCCAGCGAAGCATTCTAGAAATTAGAATTTATATTAGTTTCCTTCCGACGGTCGGCAAGGTGCGCTATGCGAATTCACAGGAAGGCGAGTGATGCTTGAAATCTGGCTGCGGTACGACCTCCGAAATCCGTCCTGGGTAGGGATCAAATCCACGACGCTGGCAGCCGCCGCAATCGAACAGGTGGAATGGGCTGACAAGAACGGCTTCCACACCATTCAGCTCCCCGAACATCATTGCAGCGATGACAATTACAGCCCATCGCCGCTGATCCTGGGCGCGGCAATGGCGGCGCGCACCTCGAAAATGCGGATCCAGCCCTCCGCGATCATCCTCCCGCTGCACGACCCCGTTCGGATCGCCGAGGACGTTGCGGTGCTCGACATCCTCAGCAACGGCCGGGTCGATGTCACGGTCGGGCTGGGCTATGTTCCCGAAGAATTCGCCATGTTCGGCGTCGATTTGAAGGATCGATCGCGGCTGGTCGAGGAGAAGCTGAAGGTGCTCAGGCGCGCCTTCACGGGCGAGGTTTTCGACTATGACGGACGCACCGTGCACGTCACCCCGCCGCCGGTGCAGCCGGGGGGACCAAGGTTGTGGATTGGCGGCAGCGTGAAGGCGACCGCCCTGCGCGCGGCGGAATTGGGCGATGGCTATTATCCGATGGTTCACACGCCCGAGCTGGTTCAGACCTATAAGGATGCCTGCACGGCACTTGGCAAGGAGCCTGGCCGGATCATCAACGTGACGGGCCCCCGCAACGTTGTCATCGCCGAAGACCCCGAGGCGGCCTGGCACAAGATTGCGCCCCACGCGCTCCACGAAACCAATGCTTACGCAGCCTATGCCGCAAAGCTGGGTCAGGCGACACATTTCAAGCATGCGGAAAATGCCGAAGAGTTGTGGGCGCTGGACATCTACAAGGTGCTCACTCCGGAAGAGGGGCTAGCACTGTTCAGACGTCAGCGGGACCTTGGGCGATCCCTCATACTGGCACCGCTGATGGCTGGGCTGGATCCCGATGTCGCCTGGCAAAGCCTGGAGCTTATGGGCAGCAAGATCATCCCCCAACTCATGGCGGATGATGCAGCTCTTACCCCAGAGGCCACCGTTTGAAGCGGCGACCGCAATAGCTGATGCGCCGTCTGTAGCCCGATCCTGACTATTGCATCTGGGCCGTTTCGCCCTGCACTCCGGACATGGCGATCAACGGGGCTTCGCCAGTGTCCGGTTCTGATGCCCGCTGGCCGCTCTTGCCATCGCCCCTGTTCGGCTGCTCCTGCTCGCTGGCGGCCATCGAGCGCGCAAAACGCGCGAGGCTCTTTGCGGCCACGAACGCGGAAAGGCAGGTACACAGGATGCTGACGATGCTCACGCTGTAGCCGACCCCTTGCGGCATGCCAGCAAACAGATGATCCGACAGGCCGCCGACCAGCGCGGCGCCGATGGCGAAGGAACCGAGGCTGTTGCACAGGATGAAGACGGAGCTGTTCACCCCTCGCGAAGAGGCCGGGGTGACCAATTGTAGCGCCGCGACAAGATTTCCGTAAAAGGACCCAAGGCTGGCCATCCCCACCGCCAGAACGCCCAGCGATACAAAGAGATTCGGGATGGTGGCAGCCAGGCTGGTCGGAATGGCCAGGAACGATATGAACATCACGGTGCGCAACGGCGCGTCCTTGTGGCCGCGCCTGGCAAAGCGCTCCGTCGCCCATGTGCCGCACAGCGTTCCGGTCACGGTCGTGCACAGGAACAATATGCCCAGGGTGCGTCCCGCAGCCGGAGCGGTGAAGCCGTAGAAGCGGATCAGATGCGCCGCAAACCATGCAATGGCGGCGAAGTAGGCGACACCGAGCAGAACCGAGCAACAATAGATCGGCGCATATATGCGCCGATCTGCCCAAAGGGAGCGCAGAGCCGGCCGCAATTGGGTCTGAGGTGCCGCTGCCCCCATTTTCCTCATCGGCTCCTTCACAAACAGCGCCGCGGCGAGCACGAGGAATCCGGGTAGGCTGACGAGCAGGAAGCCGGCCTGCCACGGACGTATGCCGATGGGCAAAACGGCCAGGCTGTTTATGGCCTCGATCGCGGCGCCTCCCCCAAGGAAGGCGGCGCCGACCCCCAGAGTTCCAGCCATCGAAAATATGGTGAGGGCCCTCACCGTGCGCTCACGCGAGAAGGAGTCGATAATCATCGAATAGGCCGCCGGGGAAAGGCATGCCTCGCCCAAACCAACTCCGATCCTGCCGAGGAACAAAAGCCAGAACGAATTCGCCAGTCCACAGAAAATGGTCATCACTGTCCAGATTGCGATGCCGAACAGGAGCACGGCTTTGCGGTTGCCGCGATCCACCAGCCATCCCACCGGTAATGTCGCGATGGAGAAGGACAGCGAAAACGCCAGGCCTTGCAACAGTCCGACCTCGAAATCGGAAATACCGAATTCCATTTTAATGGGCGTCACCAGAAGGGCTATGATCTGCCGATCGAGAAAGGCAACGATATAGGCCGCGACCAGCACGATCAGAAGATATACGGCACGCGCCGAAGAACGCTGTCGATCAGCCATGTCTCATCCTTTTTGCAAGCCGGCGCAGACTTGGGAACGGCAGAGACCTGAAAAGGGCGCCTCGCGCAACCTCGCGACATGTGGGCGGCTTTCCGGACACCGGAATCCGCGCGAAGATCGCGGTCAACTTGCCCCTGCCAGCCTCCTCCATCTTTCTCTTGATCTCACCAGTATAAAATGAGGATTAGAACAACAAGCGATAATCGAGGCGGGATGGTTGGCTGGGGTGAATATGATCGGCAAGAAAATAGGTGTGGGCCTGATCGGCGCGAACCCGGACCCGGCCAAAAGCTGGGGGACTCGCGGCCATATCCCGGCAATCAACCATCTAGCCAATTTCGAGCTTGTGGGAATTTGCACTTCCACGCCCGACTCCGCCCGCGCCGCCGCTCAACATTTCGCCGTTCCGCTGGCCTTCAGCGATCCCCGGGAGATGGCCGCTCACCGGGATATTGACGTCATAGTCATTTCCGTGCGCACGGAGCTTCACCGCAGCATGATCGAAGCGGCGGTTGCCGAAAGGAAACATGTCTATTGCGAGTGGCCGCTGGGCGTGACCACTGCCGAAGCGGCCCAGTCACTTCATGACGCGGAGCGCGCGGGCGTGAGGACCGCGATCGGGCTGCAGGGCCGATATAACGACATGCTTCGTTATGCCCGAGATTTGATAGACGACGACGCCATAGGCAAAGTCATCGCCGTCACGATGGACGTTCAGCAGGAGAATTTCGGCCCGGTCGAAGCGGCCGCCTACGCCTATACCGCCGACCTCGTGAATGGCGCCAATCTGCTGAGCATTGGGACCGCACAGGCGCTTTCGGGCATGTGCTATGTCGTAGGCGACTTTTCGGAACTTTCAGCGGTCGTCGCCTGCCAGTATGGCGAGGCGCGCATTCGCGAAACCAACGCAACCATTCCCAAAACCTCCCCGGATCAGGTCGCCATCACCGGCCGGCTGAATAATGGGGCGGTCGTGAGCGTACACATGAAAGGAGGCGCCACCAGGACGGCGGGCGCACGGCTGGAGATCAACGGCACCAAGGGCGACCTTCTGTTGAGATCCAGCGGCGGGGCCAATATCCACAGAGCAATATTGTCCATGGCAGGAGGCAGGGGTTCAAAATTGGACCCGATGCCCCTCCCCGATCGCTACCGGCTCAGCCCGCCTGGACTTGAATCAAGTCCTGCAACAGGAGTTGCCCATCTTTATCAGGATTTCGCCGCCGCCATCAATGGCGACGCATCCATGGAACTCGACTTCAGCTATGCCGTCCGTTGGCATAGGCTCATCGACGCGATCCGACGGGCGGCCGATACGGGCACGAGACAGGTCATAGCAGACGATTTCTAATGTAGCTTGGCTTTAGGAGGCCGCGCCCAGGCGGGAAGAGTTCGAAGCGAGCCTCGAAGGAAGCGACATGGCAGTTCGCTGAAACCCATATAGCAGTTGACCGGGATCAACTTTTTTTTCTAATGTCCATTTCGTCATTTGCAATGGGGATGGGCGCGGCGCCCGTGGCGGACATTCTGGGGGCGTGGCTACTCATCGGCATCATAATGGAAAGATCGGCAGCAAATAAAAGCTGCCGACCAAAATAGAGGATCGGGGATGTACATGATCATATCTCCTGTTGGCATCCCCCCCGCATAGAAGCCCCCAAGCTTTGCGGAGAGGGCGCAGCGTTGAATCAAAGCCGCGAATAATCGGCTCTTAACATCAAGCATAATGCCTCCAGCGCTTGGAGCTGTGGGCGTCACCATGGGAGGGAATATATGCGTAAGTTCGCGGTTGGCGCGTCGGCGCTATGGCTTTTAGGAAGTTCCACCCTGGCATTTGCCCAGAACGCCGACAATGCTACGGACGAAATCGTGGTGACGGCGCGCAAACGCGACGAAACCTCCATCGCTGTCCCCCTGGCGATCACCGCTGTCAGCGGGGTGGAACTCTCCCGCCGGGGCGTCACCAAACTGGACGATCTCGGCAAGATGGTGCCGCAACTTCAGATCGGTGAAAGCAATGGCGGCATCCAGGGCGGCCTGATCACCCTGCGCGGCGTGGGTTCGGGCGACACGAGCGGCCTCATCGAGCAAGCCGTGTCCTTCGTGATCGATGGCGCGCCGGTGCAACGCATATCGGTTCGCCGCATGAGCGAACTGGATATTCAGCAGGTCGAAGTACTGAAAGGTCCGCAGGCCCTCTTCTTCGGCAAGAACAGTCCGGGCGGCATCATTTCGATCCGAACCGCCGATCCGACATCGGAACTTTCCGGCAGCCTTCGGGCAAGTTACGGCTTCCGCGCGCGCGAGATCAAGGGAGACGGCTTCATTGCCGGTCCGCTGACCGACACATTGGGCGTGCGCGTCGCCTATTATGGCGCCCGCGTCGGCGGCTACGCCCACAATACCGCGCCCGAAAGCAACCCGAACCGCTCAAGAGACAGGCTCCCCTATGACAGGGAATATGGCGGTCGCGTCACGCTAAAATGGGACCCCACGCCCGAATTCGATGCCCGTTTCAAATTCAACTACGGCCACTCACAAACCCTGGGTGTCCTGGAAAATGCGCAGGTGGTTTATTGCGCGCGCGGTTCGGTGAGCCAGTTCAACATCCCTCAGATTGACTGCGTCCCGGATAACCGCGTCTACAACGTAAACACCGGTACTATCGCCACCAGCAAGCAGTATCGGTTCGGCGATGGCAAGAATAATTTCCTGCAGAACCAGATTCTCGCGTCACTGGAGTTGGGCTATCGTCCGTCGGATACGATCAGCCTCACCTCGATCACCAGCCTCTACGACGTTGGCTTCAATTATCACGAAACGGTATCTTTCAACGGTCTGATCGTCGCTACGGGCGTGCACATCCGTGACTTCAACCAGGAACTGCGCCTGCTGACCGAATTCGACATGCCCGTCAACTTCACGATCGGCGGCTATTATGCCACGACGAAGGGCCATGCATTCAGCGATGTCTTCCTTGGCGCCAATCGCGCACTGGCGCAGGATACCCATGTCTCGGGCGATGCCTATTCGGTCTTCGGACAGGCAACATGGAATATTCTTTCGACGGTCGAACTCGCCGGCGGTGCCCGATATTCCTATGAAAAAAAGCACGCGAAGGTCTTCGCCGCACGAGATCCGGGAATTTTCGACGTGCCTTTCCCAGTGTCTCCTGACGAACGTTCATTCGACAATATTTCGCCCGAGGCGACACTGACGTGGCGGCCGTCCAAATCGCTCACGGTTTATGGCGGTTACCATCAGGGCTTCCTGTCTGGCGGCTTCAACGGCGCGCCCGCGGCCACCCTTGACCGGTCCTATGACGAGCAGACCACCAAAGGCTTCGAGGGCGGCATCAAATCAGAGCTGTTCGATCGGCGGCTGCGCGCCAATCTAGCTCTGTATCGCTACGTCACGACCGGCTTGCAGGTGTCGGTCGGCTTCACCGATCCGAGCGGCGTCGTGTCGATCCAGACCGTCAACGCGGGCAAGGCGACGTCGAAGGGCGTCGAAGCCGACCTGAACTACCGGACCGGCATTGACGGCCTGTCGATCCATGGGGCGATGGCCTATAACAGGTCGCGCTACAACAAATTCACCGCGCTATGTTATCGCGGCCAGACGCCCGCTGCAGGCTGCAACCTGCTCCCGAACGCCGCTGGCGCGTTCACCGTACAGAATCTGGCGGGGCGGCAAGTCGTGCGGGCGCCCGACTGGGCCGGCAGCGCAGGAGTCAATTACGATCTGCCGCTGGCAGGCAGCCGCAAGCTGGGGTTCACGGCCGATGCGGCTTATTCCGGAAGCTTCTTCACCGAGAGCCGCAACATTCCGGGAAGCCGTCAGCCTTCTTACTGGCAAGTTGATGCCGGTGTTCGCCTGACAGATGAAGCCAAAGGCTGGGAACTTGCGGTTCTGGGCAAGAACCTGACCAATGAATATTTCTTTATCCGAACCTCGGAAGCCAGCGGAACCGGCACTACGCCGGGTTTACCGACCGGGACGGTATCGGATCTGATCGGCTCGGTGAACCGGGGCCGGGAGGTGGTGCTTCAGGCGACCTTCAGGTTTGGCCCACGCTAAGAGCCTGTCTTGAATCTCATGCGTAACGAGCGATGCGCCTGATGAGGACGATTGCGGCAGCGGCATAGAGTA
>NZ_JBANRK010000025.1:0-34864 GCF_037860795.1 Sphingobium mellinum
CAAACCTCCACGCTTGCACTCGCGCTAACTCCGACGCCGGACACTTCAGAACAAGGCGGCCCCTATCGGATGCGTACGGTGAAAGGGTTTTCCGTTTCGATCCACTTCGCGCTGTCGGCGTCACGCCATTTTCCATCGATAAGGATCTGAAAATCCCTTATCTCGTTCGATGGTGCGGTGGTCATAACGTTCATTCTGTCGTTCCTCTTATCGCACGGCGCGGGCAGCGAGCGCCCCCGTGCGGCCGGCCATGTCCAGATTCCGGATCGCCTCTCCGGCATATTCGATGACGTGCCCGGTGGCGCCGCCAGTTCCGATCTCGGCGATGATCGCTAGAATCGCTATCGAGCTCGTCAACCACGTGCGCGGCCCGGATCTTCTGAAACAATGTTTTTGGTGTCATCGTCATGCTGCGACTGCCTGGCCAAGACACGCTCGCGCATGAAGCGCTGTCCGGACGCGCCCGCCGATGGCAGCGCCCGGTAGCTGGGCCACCACTACCGCGACATCGACAAGCTTATCGATGTCGATATCGGTCCGGAGCCCCATCATGTTCGCGGTCCAGACGACGTCTTCGGTCGCGACATTGCCCGTCGCCCCCGGCGCGAATGGACATCCGCCCAGCCCGGCGATCGCCGCGTCGATGGAGGTGACCCCGGCCCGGACGGCCGCAAGAACGTTCGCCACGCCAAGACCGTAGGTATCGTGAGCGTGGAAATTCCAGGAGCGTACCTGAGGGAAGCGGGTCATCGCCCTTCGGAAAAGGGATTCCACATGATCGGGCGTCACCCGGCCGGTCGTGTCGCACAGGGCGATCTCGGCATTGGGCATGACGTCAACGAGCTGATCGAGAAGATCGAGCGTTTTCTCGGGGGCGATGCGTCCTTGGAACGGGCAATCGAAAGCGGTGGCGATGTTCAGCCGCATCGCGGTTTTCTCAGGAAGATCGGCCACGATGGCAGCATATTCTGCCGCTGATTCCGATGGATCGCGCCGAACGTTGTTCTGATTATGATCCTCGGATACGGACAACACGAAGGCCAAGTGGCGCGCGTCGCTACTTAGCGCCTTCTCCGCTCGGCGACGGGTTGGGATCAGTACCTGCGGATCAAGATCGGCGAGATCGGCCGTCTCTCGAAGTACGGTCGCCGTATCCTCCAGCTGGGGAATCGCCTGCGCGCTGACGAAGGACCCGACCTCGATGCGGCGTAGGCCGGCAGCATGTAGGCGCCGAACGATGTCGACCTTGGTGCCGGTCGGAATGAATTCTCGAATGGCCTGAAAGCCGTCGCGCGGACCGACCTCAACCATCTGAATGGCGTCGATCATCCTAGCTGCGCCTCCGTGGCGTTCGAACCTTTATCGATCGAAGAGAGTATCTCGTCCGTGTGCGCGCCCAGGGCGGGACCTGCCCAGCGTACCTGCCCCGGATCATCCGGAAAGTGCGGCACGATACCGGCGTGGAGGACATCGCCGAAAAGCGGATCCTGCACTGTGCGAACCATACCACGATGGAGGAACTGCTCGTCTTTTGCGCAGTCGGCCGTCGTGAAGGCCTTGGAAGTGGGGATATCCGCATTATTGAGCAGGATTTCGACTTCCGCAGCCCCGAACTGCGCAGTCCATGCGCCGATTGCTTCGTCGAGCACGCCACGGTTCGCACAGCGCGACTGATTATCAGCGAACCTGGGATCGGACCCAAGATCCGGACGGCCTATCACCTTCATTAGCTTCGCAAATAATGGGTTCGAATTCGCTGCGACCAGTACCCAGCCGTCGGAGGTTGGATAAGCGCTCGATGGCGCGGCGGTCGATATTCCTGCTCCGCTTGGCTCCCGGATTTTGCCTAGCCAGCCAAATTCCGGGAGCATTCCTTCCATCATGCTGAGCACAGCTTCCGTCAGCGCGACGTCGACAGTGCGTCCACGCCCATCACCGCCGTCACGATCTCGCTGCCAAAGCGCTGCAACAACGCCGAAGGCCGCGTACAACCCAGCGATCGAGTCGCCAATGCTCACGCCGACGCGCACGGGGGGCAGGTCACTCTTCCCCGGCTCATGATTGGTGAGATAGCGTAGACCGCCCATGGCCTCGCCGATCACGCCGAACGCCGCGCGGTTGCGGTACGGGCCGTCCTGTCCATAGCCAGAGATATGCGCGACGATGAGGCCAGGACGCTCACGGCGCAGGGCATCGGGACCGATGCCCAATCGCTCCAACTGCCCAGGCCTGAAATTCTCGACTACGGCGTCACATCCGCGGACGAGTTTGAGCACGCATTCGCGCCCCTCGTCCGACTTCAGATCGAGCACGACCGAGCGTTTGTTCCGGCCATGCATGGACCACCACAGCGACTTGCCATCGATCTGCTCGCCCCAGCCCCGGACGGGATCGCCAGCGGGCGGTTCGATCTTCACGACTTCAGCGCCAAGATCCGCAAGAAGGCGGGTGGCGAAGGGCGCAGCCACGAAATGTCCGAGTTCCAGAATCCTCAGGCCCTTCAATGGACCGATGGATGTTCCCCCCTGCATGCGCTCCCCACGATCGTCGTTGGCGCCGACATGGCGCATAAAGGATATGGCGGTCGAAGAAGTCGGAAGTCGATTATTGTTTCGGCATGTCAGCTTTCTTCATTGCGCTGCAGCAGTTTCAGACTGTCGTCGCCAATGCTATGAGATGGGCGATCACGCCTTTGGTTGCCCTGGAAAGTTGCTTGCTATTACGCACACACAGCATGAGCGGACGCGTTGCCCAGCTCTCTTCAAGCGATACGACTCTCAGGCCCAATTCCCCAGCCTGGACGCGTGCGGCGGTCCCAGGCAAGATGGTGACGCCCAGCCCGACCGAGACCATTTTGCGCACGCTTTCGAAGCTGGTCGCATGCGCCCGCTCGCGCAGCGGTTTGCCCAGGGCCTTGGCCTGATGTCGGTACAGCTGGATCAGGGCGCTATCGCGCTGCATGCCGATGAAATAATCGTCAAGAAGATCCGAGAGCTTGAGCGATGATCGGCCGGCGAGACGATGGTCTGCGGGCAACAAGGCCATGAGCTGGTCCTCTTTCCAAGGGATCATCTCCAGATCGCCAGCGGGCAAGGTGCCGGACACAAGTCCCAGATCTGCCATGCCCGTCTGGACCGAATGCATGACTTCGAGGCTTGTCAGTTCCTCTATCTCCAACTCGATCCCGGGGTTGGCGACCAGATACGACGCTAGAAGGTCAGCGAGCCCCCCAGATCCGGCCGACATATGGGCGTGGATGCGTACATTGCCTATGCGGCCCCCTCGGATTGCGTCGAGATCGAAGGCGAGCGTGTCCAACAGATCGAAAACGGCCGAAAGCTGGTCGGCCAACTTGCGCCCGGCAGAAGTGGGGACGACACCCCTTTCATGACGCTCAAGCAGGGTTACCCCGCTACGGGCCTCGAGCTCGGAAATCCTTCGGCTGATAGCGGAGGCCGCGATACCTTCGCGGGCCGCGGCGGGAGTGATGCCGCCTTCCTCTACAGTCGCCATAAAGACTCGGAGGCTCACAAGATCCAAGCCGAGCGAGGTCCATGATGGACGCGAACCTATGATACATTCTCCCTGTCCCGTACCCCACGGAAGGGGGCGCCACGCGTGAATGTCGGCAGCGATTGCTTCCGGCCGAATTCATTCGGCTTATAAGCCCCTACCCCTAATTTGGACACGGATTTCTCGATCGACGCGGGCGACTGGTGACAGTCAATCCGGACGTTCGGTCCCGGGCGGCCGGTCGGGACCTGCATCGCCGCGCAAAGGTTGGGCGAGTTGTCGAACATCACCCGAAGGAGGCCTCGATGCGTGAAGTTAGCACGATTGGCTTCGCACGACCGTCCACGCCAGATCGTCAACCGACGCGCCGTTTTCCCCCGCTACCATGGCCTTTTCGATCAATCGGCGCGCCGTGATTCATCAGCGCAGGATCTTTAACCCTATGGCCTGGTATTTCCGCTACCGGCGGCGCACGGCCTAACGGATCACGAAGGGCATGCGTACGGTAACGCTGGCGTCCGGCGCGCTGTCGGTGGTGCCCAGTTCGATGGCGACGTTCAGCAGTCGCCGTTCGGTCAGACGATAGGACATGCCGAAGGAAAAGGCGCCGATCTGGATGGGCTGGGATCGCTCGGCCGCGCCATTGATCATCGTCCGGGTCGCCAAGATATAATTATGCTCATAGCCGAGCGAGAAGGAAAAGCGGGGATTGACCGAAAAGCCAAAGCCCAGATTGGCGTTGATCGCGTCGCCCGGATCGACCCGCCCGATGGTGACGCCGCCGACCTCCCGCCCGATGGTGGCCGAAAAATTGTGCAAATAGCTGGCGCCTGCGAAAATGACTGCCGGATCGGATGGCAGCAGGAAGCTGATGCCCGGCTGCACCGCCCAGAAGCCTGATCCGGTCGCCAGCCCCTGCGCGACGCCGAATTCGTCATAGGCGATGTCGAACGGCCCCTTGCCGGTCGGCATCTTGACGCGCAGGCTGCCGATCCAGACCGGGTGATCGCCCGATGCGCGGTTGATCTGGTAGCGAAGCGCCAGTTCCGCGTCGCCGATATGCTGTTCGGACAGGTGAAGGACTCGGCTGACGCTGCTTTCCCGCTGCTGCACCACTTCCACCCGATCGGACCGGATCAGATAGGGCAGCCGCGCCTCCAGCTCGATCCGGTTGGTCAGGCCATAGCGCAACGTAGCGGTCGGCACGACGCTGTTGCGGACGGCGTTATTGGCTTCGATCAGCCCGATCTGGATGCCGGGCGTCAACTCGATGCCGCGGAACACCAGCCGGTTGCTTGAAGAAGTGCTGTATTCGATCGACGGATCGAAGGTGAGGTGCCCCGCCTGCGTCAACACGCCGACCTCTTCGGGCAGCGCCTCGACCTTCGGCTCGGCGAAGACCAGGCCGGGCGCTTCGCCGACGGGCTGGGCCGGCACGCTCGCCTCGCCCTGGGCCGCAACCTTGACGGACGCGCCCTGCCCTTCGGCGGGCGGGGCGCCTGCGATCCCGCCCCGCAGGCGGGCGATCTCCCGCTCCTGCTCAACGATACGTGCATTCTGCGCCTCGATCATGGCGCGTTGCGTGCTGAGTTCCTGGCGCATCGCTGCCAGTTGAGCCTCGATTGCGCCGGTGTCCCGCGCCAGAGCGGGCTGCACCCAGGCCGCGGCGGAAACCGCGAGGCAGCAGCCCGTCAGGCGGCCGATCGCCATCCGGTCACCGCCCATAAGCCCCCACCATCGCGCCGAAGGCCGCCCCAAGCTTGCTCGTCAGAATAGCCGTCTGGAAAGGCGAAAAGCCGCCCAGGTCCAGCTTCGCGTCAATCTCCTGGCGCAGCGCCACGTTGCTCGCGCTGTTCAGGATCATGGTCTGCAAGGATCCGTCCGCCCGCTGGAGCAGCGCGGTGCGCCCCTCATTGGCGAGGAACAGGCCGCCGCTGCCCAGATACCGCTCCAGCAGGGGGCCAAATCCCGCCGCCCCTAGCGTCTCGGCCGTCGCGGGCGCCAGTGCCGAGGACACCGAACGATCGACAGCCATGCCCTGATCGCTCCAGCTGATGTTG
This sequence comes from Sphingobium mellinum, assembly GCF_037860795.1. NCBI lineage: Bacteria > Pseudomonadati > Pseudomonadota > Alphaproteobacteria > Sphingomonadales > Sphingobiaceae > Sphingobium > Sphingobium mellinum. The sequence goes on from NZ_JBANRK010000025.1 coordinate 5,574, forward strand.
GTCTGAAGAACCAGGCTGCCGCCGATATAGGTACGCATCTCGACGCCCAGCCGGATATCGACGCCACTGACGACGAAGCCGCCGCGCTGCGCGTCCAATTGGGCGTCGGTAAGCCGTGGGGCGGGCGCGGGACCCTCGGCCGGCGCTGCATGGGCTCGGCTCATCCCCAACGACCAGCAGAGCAGCAGCAGGCAGAGTGCGGCGGCGCGCTTCACGGCGAACCTCCATCGATCGATGCCGTAATCTGATAAAGCGGCGGCAGGCGGTCGGTGAGATGGGTGATGGCCGCTTCCCGCGCGGATTCCCGGACGGGCGCGCGGGGCCAGCCACCCCATTCAGCCGCCAGATTATAAAGTGGCAAAGGCGCCGAGCGTGGCGACAGCACGGCAAGGGCTATGCCGTTCCACATGGCGGCGAAGTCGGCGACGCGATAGATTTTCATTCCCAGCGTCGGATCGCCGACCAGTATCTCGTCGCCGCGGACACCCTTCACGACGACGAAATGCTTGTAGCCCTTGAGGTCGAGGATAACGATGACGGGCTGACCCAGGCGGCGCAGTTGATCCGGGGTGAGCCGAAAGCCATCGGCGCGCAGACCCATGCTCTCCAGATACAGCTTCATGTCGCGCATGGAAAAACCGAGCTTGCGGATCTTGGCCTGGTCGCCCTTCGCCCACATGGCCAGGAAAACCGCCTGCTCGGGCGTCGGACGATCATAATGGTAGCTAAGCAGCGTGGCGACCGCCGCCGACCCGCAGCTGAAATCATAGCGCTGGCGCACCACTGTGCGGAACGGCATGTCCCGCCAGCTTGTGACCGACACAGCCGGACGCCCGCCGTCGCTGTCCAGCCGGACCTGCGCCCGCGCGGCCGGGACCGCCCCGGTCGCGATCGACAGACAGGCAAGCGCGGACAGGAAATTCAGGCGCCTAAGGCTGGACATTGATGCTGAGGTTGACCGCCGTCTGGAGGCTGACCTGCGCTCCTGTATTGATCGCGAAATTGCCGATGCCGTTGAAATTGGACAAGGCCTCGCCGCTCAGGCTGATCGACCCGGCGCTGTAATCGCCGGTCACGCTGTTGCCGGACAGGACGGACGACAGCGTCTGGCTGCTCGCAACGACGGCCTGCCCACCGCGATTGCTTTCCAGTTCCGCTTCGCTCAGCGGCGCGCCGGCCACGTCCCTGTGCGCATCGCCCCCTCCCGCCGCCCGCAAGGGTTGGGGCAACAGCCCCGCACCGATCAGCAGCGCGAGGATGAACAGGCCGCGATGGCTGGTCGCAAGACGCATGTCAGTTGCCGCGGCCGACCGTCGTATTGCCCTGCGCCGCGATGTTCGTTGCGGCGAGCGCGTTGGAGGACAGCCCGCTGTTCCAGCCATTGTTCAGGACGCCGGCGAAATTGGCGAAGCTGGACCCGTTCACCACATTGTCGCCGGTGCGGATCGCGGGCGTCGCCTGATTCGCCGGAGCATCGACGCTCACGCCGCTGCTGGTGGTGACGGTCGACAGATCCTGTATCGCCATGATGCTCGTGTGCGAACTGCTGTCCTGACTGTTGTCGACACTGTTGTCGAGCAGGCCGTTGCTGGTAGCCGTCGCCGTCGCCGTGTTGCCGATGTCGGTCGCCACATTGTTGGTGGAGGTCGCCTGGTTCTGGACATCGGCCTTGCTGTCGCTGGTGGCGTGGCCGTCGCTTCCTGCCTGGCTGTTCGAACCGGCATTCTGGCTGATCCCCGCCTCAAGGCTGATCGGAGCCTGGGCGGCGGCCAGGCCGGGAATGCCGACCAGCAGCAGGGTCGTTGCGGAAAGGGTGGTCAGTCTGGATGCCATTTGAATCCTCGGGCGACGGCGGCTGCAACGATGCAGCCCTTGTTGATTGAGCTATCGAAAGTCGCCGTTCCAGACTTCAAGGCAAAGAGCCGGGAACAGCCATCTTCCGATATGAAAACGCACAAACGAAGCGCGCGACCCGAGCGCAAAATGATTATCGGCACGGCTATGGTGCAGTGCATCATAAAACTGCTATGATTCGCCTGCTGCTGTCAACGCGAATCAGCAGCCACCGGCACATAGAATGTCTCAAATACAGACGGTGACCTGATCCATGCTTTATTGTTACGTCTTGCAATATCGCTGAATCATATCAAATATAAACCCCGCCATCTCTTGTTTCAGGAACGAATCCGTAGCATGATGATGGTATGGGATCCCCTCGTCGCAGGGGGTGCCCATTGTTGCAGAAAAACTGATCCGGTCGCGCCGCGAAAAGAATGTCGATGCCGGGATGGCGTCGGACGACAGTGTCGAGGACATGCTATTGATCCTGATGACAGCCGTCGCCGGATGTCCATCCTGCAATCGACTGGAGAGGATGACTGAACACCAGAGCTGATCGGGTCCATGATCCGAAGGATGGTTTCAGTGTATCTGCAAAACGACATCAGACGTGCCGAGCCCCGGGCTCTTTTCCCGCTGCAGGGGTCCAAGAATGAAATACGCTGGCGTCTCTACGTCGAGCTTCTGTTGCTTGACTGCATCAGCCTCACCGGGCTGCTGATACTGGCGGAAGGCTTCTTTCAGAACAGCTGGTTCAGCCGTGATGCTCTCAATCTGGTGGCCATGGTCGTTCCCATCTATCTGGGCGCGGCCGTCAACAGCAACGCCTATTCCTTGCGCGCATTGACCCAGCCATTGCAGGCCGCCGTGAAATCGGCGCTGAATATCGGACTGACCATGCTTGCTGTACTATGCGTCCTCTATTTCGCGCATGTCAGCGACAGCGTCGCGCGACTGCCTTTCGCGGTAGGCATTTTGTGCAGCGCGATAGTCCTGCCGGCGCTGCGAAAGCCATTCAGCCTCCACGCCCTCGGGCGCGCCAACGGCAAGCTGACGAACGAGCTGATCATCAGCGATGGCGTGCCGCGACATCGGTTGCCGCAAACCGACATATTGGATGCCGACCTGCACAAGCTTGTGCCTGATCTGGCCGACCCCTACATGCTCAATCGCCTGGGCCGCTGGCTTCGCAGTTTCGACCGCGTCGTCGTCGCCTGTCCGGCGGAGCGGCGCTCTGCCTGGACGATCGTCCTGCAAGGGGCGGCGGTGCAGGGCGAGATCATGCTGATGGATGACAGCAACGCAGGCGTTCTGGGCATCGGCCGTTGCTTCGACAACGACACCCATATCGTCTCGAAGGGGCCGCTCAATATGTCCGATCGGCTTCAGAAGCGGCTGTTCGATCTGGCGGTCACCGGCCCGGCGCTGTTGTTGCTCAGCCCCCTCTTCATCCTGGTCGCGATCGCGATCAAGCTTGAAAGCCCCGGCCCTGTCCTCTTCTTCCAGGACCGGATCGGCCTGGGCAATCGATTGTTCAAGATCGCGAAGTTCCGCAGCATGCGCGTTGAGTCGTCCGACCATGGCGGCTCCCGTTCCGCCAGCCGGTCGGATGACCGGATCACCCGTGTTGGCCGTATCATCCGTCGGACCAGCATCGACGAGCTGCCGCAACTGTTCAATGTGCTTGTGGGGGATATGAGCATTGTCGGGCCGCGCCCCCACGCGCTGGCGTCGACCGCCGACCACAAGCTGTTCTGGGAAGTGAGCCGGAACTATTGGCGCCGCCACGCGCTGAAGCCCGGCATGACCGGACTTGCTCAGATACGCGGCTTTCGCGGCGCCACCGAACGGGTCGAGGATCTCGAAAACCGCTTGATGGCGGATCTGGAATATCTCCGCGACTGGTCTCTGCTGCATGAGATCATGATCATCCTCAAGACTTTCAAAGTCCTGATCCACAAGAACGCCTATTGAGGCGACCAGTCGCGGGAAGTTCCGGTGAAGCGCCTACTCCTTTTCATCGGCGCCGCGCGCTCCGCCGCCGATCGAAGCCAATATCAGCGCGCCGGCCTTGCGCATCCTGGACACGAACCCGCCCGATGCGCGCGCGGACCGCGACCGCGTCCGGACATCGGCGGGCGCCGAAAAGCCTGCGGGGGAGAAGAGATCGGGCGCCTGTTCATAGGCGCGCCTTGCAATGGCCAACGCATCGTCGCCATCCTCCGCACGCCGATAGGTCCACGCCTGACGCCAATCGACAACGAACTTCTGCCCGTTGTCGAGGATGCAGACCAGGTCGTCCCCTTGGGGCACGACAGACATGATGGCGTTGGCGCTCATCCTTCTTTCCGTTATTGCAACGGCCTGGTTGGCGATTGCCAGGCCAGATGCCCCGTCAAACTCTCTACTGCGTGCATCATTGGACATGGTTGCGGATTGATGTCCAGTCAATCCACGCGACCTCGACTGAACGGGACGGTCCGTCCGCCCGTCCTGCGGCGCGTGATCCGGCCGAACGGGTCGGCCAGGCGGACCGTCTGATGATGGACTATGTTGCATTGTACCAGCAGGTCATCGGCTGGGTCGTCGGCCAATTCGGCAATGACAAGCTGGCGCATGTGATCGTCGGCCTCGCGCTCTGGCTGGGCAGTGCCGGGGCGCTGCGCAAATCTTGGCACAGCCTTCCTCCCCTGGCGATCCTTGCGGTGGCCGAAACGATCAACGAATGTCTGGACCGGATCGCCTATGGGTCCTGGCGCTGGAGCGACACCAGCATGGACATCGCCGCCACCTTCGCCTGCCCCCTGTTCCTTCTGCTGGGGCGATATGGCGCGTCCCTTTTCCTGAAACGGCTCGCGACCGGCCGATCAGAAAAGCCGCGCCAGGGCGAACAAGGCGACGCCCGCGCATCCTGAGAAGGTGATGATTCCGGCCGCGCGCGACAGCGCCTGGATGACGCGCTCCCCGCCGGTCAGCGGGTCCGAAAAATGCGCCCAGTCCGCAAGCGCGGGGCGACCGTTGAACGCCACGTCGGCGGCCCGAAGCTCTGGCGCACCGCTCTCTAGGGGCGCACCATCCGCAATCTTTACATGTTTCATGATTCAGCCCCTGGAAAAGCGTGGCGTTCACGCTACCGGGGAGATGTTGAAAGAGGCTTAACGGGGCGACCCCGCTCCTTCCTTCAGCCTAAAGTCGCTTTCGCGGCTGCCTCGCCGAAGCCAGCAGCGTCACGATGAAAAAGGGCAGGAACAAGGGCAGCCAAAGGAAGGCGATCAGTCGATCCGTCCAGTTGACCGACACAAGCGCGGCCGACTGGCTTTGCCGTTGCCAGAGATGAACGGCACCGATGATCCAGATCGCGGCGACGCCGCAGAACAGGAGGATCACAAAGCCTTCCCCATCCTGACGTGCTGCGTCGGCATCGCCAATGGCGCAAGGGCATCGCCTGCTATCAGCGTCGCGAACCCCGTCATGATATGATAAAGAGATGAGGCTGGCGCTGCTTCCACCACCCACTCCCCTGCGGCCGTCATCCGGTCATGCCAAAGGCCCGGCCTGTCGACATTCAGGAAAGAACGAATACAGTCGAAACTGTCGATCGCGTCCTGCTCGCACTGGCGCGCGACAGCGGTCCGCAACCGCTCGGTTTGCGCCCAGAGCCGGGATGAGGCATCGATCGCCCTTCCGTCGGCGTCCACCGAAAACAACGCGCGACCGTGGCACACGCCCCAGCGATGGCCGAATGCATACAGCCTGTCACTGGCCGCCTGGGTCTCGAACCCCAGCAACCGTTTAGCCTCGCTCAACAGGAACGCCCATTCAAACTGATGGCCCGGTTCGCGGACTTGGCCGCTCTCATCGGGCATGGGCTGCCATTCATCGTCGAAATATTCGCCGACGGCGCCGGTCCGGCCATCTATCATGCGATCAAGCGCCAGGGGAACCAACCCCTGCGCGACTCTTTCCATCAGCGAGCCGGGCGACAGTTCGGTCCACGCAAGCAGCGCCTCCAGCATATGCATATGCGGGTTGGAACGCAGCCCGGCCCGCCCGTCGGTTTCGACGAAGCCCCCGGTCGGACGCCCGTAATGCTCGATCAGCAGGCTCAACAATCGGGTTGCGCGATCCTCATGACCGGGCTCGTCGGGAAAGGCACGTTGCGCGGCCGCCAGCGCGAACAGGACGAACGCCTGATCGTACAGGTCGGCTGCATCATCCACCACCGCCCCGTCGCGCGCGACCGTGGCGCGATAGAGTCCATCCGTTCGACGATAGGCGTCCAGAAAGGCCAGGCCGGCGCGCATGGCGCCACGCCAGTCGCCAGTCCAGCCCATCTCTCCAGCCTGGCCGAAAACATATATTTGCCGCGCCTGCACGCGCACGCGCTTCGGCAGGTCGACAGGGCGTCCGTTCATGTCGAGCCGATCGTGGAAGCCGCCGGCCTCGCGATCATGCCCCGCCTCGCGCCACAAGGGCAGAGCATGATCGAACAACCAGATCTCGGCCCATCGCGCGGCGGCGTTGAGCACTTGCCTCGTGTCCCTCATGACGGCTGCGCCCCGCTGAAGCGGGCAGCGACGGCAAAGCCCGCAGCGGCGATCGGCTCGCGCCGCACCGCGACAGTGCCGCCCGAGCTGGCGCCATCCACCGACAGGCCGGTCAGGGCCGCAAAATCCTCCAAGAACAGCTGTGCGACGCGTCCGGGCGCGTAATCCTGGCTCTTGGCCCTGGACGCCTCGGCGAAACGCCGGCGCAGCCCTTCGTCCATCATGAGTTGTTCCAGCGCCTGCGCCAGCGGCTGTCCCGTCGGATCGCGATGATCAAAGCTCAGCCCGTGCACGCCGGGCGTTATCGCATCCTCGAAACAGCCGAGGTCGGACACGACCGGCGCGCAGCCGCAGGCCATCGCCTCCAGCGGAGCCACCGGAAAGGCTTCGCCAAGTTCCGCCACCGACGGATAAACGAATATCGCAGATCTCCGGAAATGATCGACCAGTTGCTGCTGATCGAACACCGGGCCGGTAAAGTCGATCGGCGCGCCCGATTGTGCCGCCTGCTCCTTCAGCTCCGCCATGAACGCCTCGCCATCGCCACCCTGACTTTCCAGATGCGGCCCGACAACGACCAGGCGCCAGTCGGGATGCCGGCTCGAAAGCAGCGCGAAGGCGCGGATCAGCAGGTCGATACCCTTCTCCCGCGCCACGCGGCCGACAAAGACGATCTGCTTGTCCTTCTCCAGCGACAAGGGCGCTTTCGCTTCCTGCGCGAAGACGCTGGCCAGCGCGTTGGGAACGGTCTTCACCAGATGCGCGACGGACGGCGTCTGCGCGATCACGGCCCGGGCGATATGGCTGGAACAGCATTGCAGCCGGTCGACGCGCCGGTAGAGCGCCATCTGCCCCTTGGGATAGCGCGCGACGTCGACATAGATTTTGCCCGCCTTGCGGCGCGGGATGATCACAGGCGCCGACACGCTGTTGGTGATCGTGACATCCGCCTCGGGCAGCGCCTTGCGGATGCGCCAGGCGTACAGGATGTCGGCGAGCCGGAAGATGATCTTGTTTCCCGGCATGTCGCGCGATCGCACGCGCACATGGCGCACGCCATTGATGACTTCCTCGGATGGAAATCCGGCATAGGTCCTTGAAATCATGGTGACCTCATGCCCGCGACGCGCAAACTCCTCGCACAGGGCGTAGAAGATCTTTTCACAGGCGCCACCCAGGACCGGCGGCAGCGGCAGAAAGGGGCCGACGATGCAGTTTATGCGCATGACGCTAGTTCTTTCTGAGAGGGATCATGACGGCGCTCAGGTCCTCGCCGCGCCTCCGCCACACCCGGGACCGGACGATAGCCGCCGGATTGCCTCGGTAAATCGTCCAGGGTTTCAGCGCGGAAAAGGCGCAGGCGCGCGCGCCGAGCACCGCCCCGTCGCCCACCTGCACGCCAGGCCCCACAAAGGCCTCGGCCGCGATCCACACGTCCGCGCCAATGGTAATCGGCCGGGCGATCAGTTGAAAGTCGGGGTCCGCCACATCATGGGACCCTGCGCACAGATGCGCCCGCTGGGATATGATGGTGCGCGGCCCGATGCTGATCATGGCCATGCTGTAGCAATTGGCGCCCGGCCCGATGGTCGCATCGGCGCCAAGCCGCAGATTGCGGGGATACCAGACCACCGCGCTCGCCGCGATCGCCGCGCCCTCCCCGACCTCGGCGCCAAAGAGCTTCAGCAACCGGATGCGCCAGTGGCTCAACATGGGCGGCGTCCAGCGCGCCAGAAGCGTCCAGCATATCAGCCAGGCGAGCCGTTCCAGACGGTGCGCGAGCGAGAAGCTCGGTCCGCCCTTGAGCGGCGTCGTGTCGCGCGCGCGCAGAATCCTGGAACGATCGGGCGCGTCGAGCGGCGTCATGCTTTCGCGCAAGACCTTAGCCATGAGCCAGATTCCTTTGCCCTTGCAGCCCCGCCAGAGGCGCGAGCGCCAGACGGATGCCGAGTGTCAAGATGGTGTAGACGACGATAGCCTGAACATAGGCGCGGCTTGCGCTATCAACGAGGCTGCGGAAGGATTCATAGACCAGCCCGCGCGCAACAATTTCGTAGAGAAGCATGAAGGAGATCGCGGATATCAATAGTCGGCCCTCATGCATCAGCGAATAGCTGTCGAACTCTATGAATATCACTATGCAGATCACGAACACGACCAGCGGCCAAAAGACACTCAGGACATCGATCGTATTGGTGATGGACGATCCCGTCCTGTACCCGCCCAGATCCTGGTTGAAGGCCAGGTTCGCATAGACGTCGCCCGTCGAAAAGCCGCGGTCGGCCTTGTTTACAGACAGTCCAAACGCGTTGATGACCGGCGTCGGCAAGATGCTGACGATCCCTTCATAGGCGTCGCGCCTGATCTGCGCCTGCTGAAAATCGGACAGGCGCAGCGACGCCGCCATCGTGAGGTCGGTATATTTGGTATAGGTCAGCCGCTGGAAGAACTCGCTTTGCAGATAGATTTCCGAAAACCCGCTGAAGCCGGATTCCATCGTCATGCTGGCTTCGTCGCGGCGCATGGCCTCGAGCCGCGCCTTGTCGCCAAAGGCCCGGACCGTCTCCATCGCGATCTCGGCCGGCGTCGCCTGGCCGCGCAGCAGGCGCCCTACCTGCATCGCGGTCGCCAGATCCTGCGCCACGCTGGCGGCCGGCAGGGCGAGCAGCGCGCCGATCACGATCATGATCTTGGCCCGCCGTGAAAAATGAACCCGGCCCATCGCCGCCATCATCAATATCGACAGCAGCATGGTAAAGATGCAGACCGCGAATATGACTCGCGCGTTGAAGAACAGGGCCGTCACCAGCACCAGCGCGAAATATCCCGTCAGCATCGCGACGGTCGCGGGCGGATCGGCGATGTCGCGATCGAAGAAGTAGCGGCGCAACGGTATGAAGAAGGGGGCGACGATGAAGGGGACCAGCGCCTGGAGGAACTTGCCGCCGACATTGCCGAACTCCACCGCATCGCCGAACAGGATGCGCGAAACCCAGGTCGCGCCGATGCCCAGAAGCCCCAGCGCCCACAGTTCGACCGGCCTTGGCACGCGGAAAATCCAGATCGGCTTCAGCACCCGCCGGGCGAGCCACCGCGACGGCGCCTGCAAGGCGGGCGTGTTCGTGTAGACGATATGCGCGGCCAGAATCACGGCCTGAAACGCGATGGTCGCTTCAAAGACTTCGCGCGGCACCAGCAAATTGTAGATTAATGGTCGCCAGCTCATCGTCTGCGCCACAAGGGGCAGCGCATAGGTCGTGACCGCGAAGCCCATGACCGCCATGCTGGAAATGGGAAAGCGGTTCACCGTCCTGGGCCGGAGGCAATGGATGGTGGTGGCCACGGCAGCCACAGCGCAGAGAATCGAACAATAAATGTTCACGACGGACGGTTCGATGATGACCTGCGCCAGCACCAGCATCGCCGCGCCGACCGAACAGATCAGCAGCATCCGCAGGCCGAATCTCGATATGTCGATCGGCCTCATCTCGATGCCCCTTCATGAAGGGGGAAAGGTGGTGCGGGTCGGATCACGTCTCTCGTCCCGCTCCCTCAGTTGATCGCGGCGTCGGTGATCGCGTCCGCCGGCTTGGGCTTGTCGCGTATGCACAAGGCCGACAGCTCCGCCTGAACCGCGCTCATGATGGCAATCTTGGACCAGCGTTCCCGCGCCCGCTGCCGCGCCACGTCACCCATGCCGGAACGCATGGCCGGCGAATCCAGCACGGTCTCGACCGCGGCGGAAAAGGCGTCGGCATCGCCCGGCACGGTTGCGAGGCCACAGCCTTCGATCTCCCACGCCAGGCCTGTCTCCGCCCTGGCCGTGGCGATCACCGGGCGGCCGGACGCGAGCATGTTGGTGAGCTTGGACGGCAGCACCAGATCGGCGGCGTCCTCGATCTGCGGCAGCAGATGCACCGAAGCCAGCGACAACAGGGGCCCCAGCTGCTCGCGCGGTTGCAACCCCTTCAGCAGGACGTTGGGCAGATCGCGCGTGGCCTCGGCGAGGTGAATCATCTCAGGCCCGTCGCCGCAGATGACGAAGCGGATATCGTCGCGTTGCCTCAGCTTGCGCGCGGCGTCGACAACGATGCCGATGCCCTGCTTGCGGCTGACATTGCCGGAATAGAGCGCGACCTGCTTGCCATCGAGCGCCCATGCGGTGCGATACGCCGCGTCGTTCGACTGGTTTTCAACCAGGCTCATATCGGCCCAGTTGCGTACCTCCAGCACCTGCGCGGTGGACGGCAGCAGCCTGGCGAGTTTGGCGCACATCTGCGGCGAAATGCTGCTGTAGCGATCAAAGCCGCGGAAGGCCCATCGTTGAAAGGCGAGCGCGATCCGCGCGGCGCGGCCGTCCTGCGCGACAAGACCTGTCGCGAAGGCGGCTTCCACCTCGAAATCCTGCACATGTATCCAGGTCCGCGCCCCGGACAGCCAGCCCGCGAGGCGTACCAGCGGCGCCGACATGAGCGAGGGGGCGATCGCTATGACCACGTCGGGCCGCTGGAACAGGATGTTCAGAAGAACGGGCAGGACCGCGCTCAACATGAAGCTCAGATGATGGAAGATCCGCCTGAGGCCGGTAGGATTTTCCGGAACATAGATCGGGCAGCGCGTGACGGTCACGCCCTCCTCCACCGCATGACGGTAGAAATGGCGGCTGTATCCCTGCGCCACCCGCCAGTGAGGATAATAAGGCGTGGCAGAGACCACGGAAACATGTGCCCCGGCCTCAGCCAGGAATGTTGCCATGTCATGCGTATAGGGACCTATACCAATAGGTTCCGGCGCATAGTTGAGCCCGACGATCAGCACTTTCATGGCGAAATCCAATATTGAGCGGCGCTAATCCTCACCTGAACCTATATCATTCACGCCAAAGCGTGTGTTCTGTTCAATCGGAGCGACCCAATATTGTCATCTTGTCAAATTCAGCACGACGATAACCGGTACAACCATATGACCAGGCTACGCGACGACTTAATGCCGCGCCGCACCCAGAATAAGGCCGACTATATGTTGCATGGCAGCATGGGCGCGTTTGCCCACGTCTCACCATGTCCTCATGTGCCGTAAATTATGGTCTTTATTGATATTGGCGACCGTCCAGCTGCCATCGTCGGCATTTTTCTGGATCTTTTCGACCCCCAAATCTTCTTTGATTCGCAAGCACAAGTCAACGGCTAATTTAACATTGGATATAGACTGTTTTCTGACGCGAATCGCATCCTTCAGTGGACCTATCCTGATCTCCACTTCATCAAACTCTGAACGGAATCTCACTCTCGCACAGCAAGGCCTTTACCCGGAATCGATGGCAAGGCAACAATCTAGAATGATGAAAATAAAGACTAATATATCCAACGTTAGGCTTTTGGATGACGGGATTCGTTCCCTTGACATCAGCAGGACTTTACCACCCCGTAGGAAGGGTGCTATCGCTGCGTTGCAGCATAGGTAGCTGCGCTAGCGCAAAATTGAGCAGCAATTCAGCATGGAAGGCACCGCCGAGTGCACATTCTTCATGTTATCGCATCTGCTGATTTGAAGGACGGGGGGCCGATCGAACATGCGGTCCGCACCGGCCGTGCGCTTGCCCTGCGCGATCACCGTCAGGACCTGTTCACGTTCGATCACCCCTCCTCGATCCGCGAGGACGAGCTGGGCGCGCATGTTTTCGCCTTCGCCCGTCGCCCGCGTTCCGGTTGGCTTGGCAAGGCCGCGAGCGTCATCCTGGATCTGCCGCGCGCGGTCGCCTGGCTACGCCGGCGCCGGGCGGACTATGACGTGGTCGTGGTGTCGGGGCTGTGGAACGTCGCCACGCTGGCCGCACGCCTCAGCCTGCCGCGCGCCGGCACACCCTATATCCTCTTCACCCACGGCATGCTCGACCCGTATTTCAAGCGCGCCAACCCTCTGAAATCCTTCATCAAGCGGTTTTTGTGGCTGGTGAATGAGCGCGTACTGATTCGCCACGCCGATCGCGTGCTCTTCACCTGTGAGGAAGAAAGGCGACTCGCGCGAAAGAGCTACTGGCCCTATGCCGCGCGCGAACAGGTCGTCGCCTTCGGCACGGCCGATGCCCCGCTCCCCGCCGCCACGCAGCTGACCGCTTTCGCTGGTCACGTCCCCGACCTTGGCGATCGCCCCTTCCTCCTGTTCCTCAGCCGTATTCATGAGAAAAAGGGCGTCGACCTGCTCATCCGCGGCTATGCCGCTTGGCTGCGATCCCATCCGGAAACCGGCTTCGACCTTGTCATCGCCGGCCCGGACAGCAACGGGCTGCGCGGCCGGATGGAACAGCTGGCGCGAGAGGAAGGCGTCGAAAGCCGCATCCATTGGCCCGGCATGCTCAAGGGTGATGCCAAATGGGGCGCCTATCTCCGCTGCGACGCGTTCATCCTGCCCTCCCATCAGGAAAATTTCGGCATCGTCGTTGCCGAAGCGCTCGCATGCGCGCGCCCTGTCCTCATCAGCGACAAGGTCAATATCTGGCGCGAAGTGGCGGATCACGGAGCCGGATTCGTTGAGACCGATACGGTGGAAGGCGTGCTCTCGCTGTTGCAGCGATGGACCGCGTTGAACCAGGACCAGCGGGGGATGATGAAAGATGCCGCGCGGAAAACATTTCTGCGCCGCTACAACTTGGATAGCGCAGTTAAAGATCTTGAGCGTATAATGTTCGAAACGATTCGAGAGAATCCGATCGTTGCCGATAAAATCAGAATGGAAGTGGTCGCATAATAACGCCCGAACGGGCGAAGAAACTTAGCCTTCCTTATGTGATTTTGAGGTTACACCATGGCTAGAAAGACCGCTCTCATATCGGGCATAACCGGTCAGGACGGCGCGTATCTTGCGCGCTTCCTCCTCGACAAGGGATATCATGTCCACGGCATAAAACGTCGGTCATCCTCGTTCAACACCGGCCGTATCGAGGACATCTACCAGGACCCGCACGAACCCGACCGCAACTTCTTCCTTCACTATGGCGACCTGACCGACGGATCGAACCTCATCCGCCTGGTCGAACATTGCCAGCCGGACGAAATCTACAATCTCGCCGCCCAAAGCCATGTGCAGGTGAGTTTCGACGCGCCCGAATATACCGGCAATGCCGATGGCCTTGGGACGCTGCGCTTCCTGGAAGCGATCCGCATCCTGAAAATGGAAAAGTCGACGCGCTTCTACCAGGCTTCGACATCGGAGCTCTACGGCCTGGTGCAGGAAGTGCCGCAGCGCGAGACGACGCCCTTCTACCCGCGTTCGCCCTATGCGGTGGCAAAGCTCTACGCCTATTGGATCATCGTGAACTATCGCGAAGCCTATGGCATGCATGCCTCGAACGGCATTCTGTTCAACCATGAAAGCCCCCTGCGCGGGGAAACCTTCGTCACCCGCAAGATCACCCGCGCGGCCGCCGCGATCTCGCTCGGGCGCCAGTCAAAACTCTATCTCGGCAATCTCGACGCCAAGCGCGACTGGGGCCATGCACGCGAATATGTGCGTGGCATGTGGATGATCGTGCAGCAGGACGAGCCCGACGACTATGTGCTCGCGACCGGCGAAACGACGACGGTCCGGGACTTTGTGTCGATGGCCTTTTCGGAGGTGGGGGTCGATATCCAGTGGACCGGCAAGGGCGTCGAGGAAAAGGGGCTCTGTGCCCGTACCGGCAAATGCCTGGTCGAAGTCGACCCGCGCTATTTCCGCCCGACCGAAGTCGATCTGTTGATCGGCGACCCGACCAAGGCGCAGACGAAGCTCGGCTGGCATCATGAAGTGACGGTCCGCGAACTGGTGGCCGACATGATGCGCGAGGACTTGAAGGTCATGCAGTACGAGAAGATCCAAAAGGACGCCTGATGACCTTCACATTGCAGAACAAGCGCGTCTGGGTTGCGGGCCATCGCGGCATGGTCGGCAGCGCGATCGTGCGCCGTCTGGCGAACGAGGATTGCGAGATACTGACCGCCGGCCGGGATGAACTGGACCTCAAGGATCAGGCGGCGACCCGCGCCTGGCTTCAGGACCGCAGGCCCGACGCGGTCATCGTGGCGGCGGCGAAGGTCGGGGGCATTCTCGCCAACTCCAGCTTTCCGGCCGATTTTCTCTATGACAATCTGGTGATCGAAACCAATGTCATAGAAGGCAGCGTCCGCGCGGGCGTGTCCAAGCTGCTGTTTCTCGGCTCATCCTGCATCTTTCCCAAATTCGCGCCGCAGCCGATCGAGGAAGAGGCGCTGCTCACCGGCCCGCTTGAGCCGACGAACGAATGGTATGCGATCGCCAAGATCGCCGGGATCAAGCTGTGCCAGGCTTATCGCAAGCAGCATGGCGTTGATTTCATCTCGGGTATGCCGACCAATCTTTACGGTCCTCACGACAATTTCGACCTTGAATCCAGCCATGTCCTGCCTGCGCTGATCCGCAAGTTCGACGACGCTCGGCGGCTGGGCGCGGACAGCGTCACCCTTTGGGGCACGGGCACGCCGCGCCGCGAATTTCTCCACGTCGACGATTGCGCCGACGCCTGCCTGTTCCTGCTCAAATCCTATTCGGGCGACCAGTTCGTCAATATCGGCTTCGGATCGGACGTCGCGATAAGCGAGCTGGCCTCCCTGATCGGCGGGGTGACAGGCTTTGCCGGGACGATCGCCTATGACGTGTCCCGGCCGGATGGCACGCCGCGCAAGCTCATGTCGTCGGCCCGCCTCAACGCCATGGGCTGGCAGCCCCGGATCGGACTGCGTGAAGGCATCGAGCAGACCTATAAATGGTATCTCGAAAATATAGCCGGGATCGCGGCATGATTATCCTGCGCCAGTCACAAGATTATGGTTCCGAACAGGAGAATGGCAGATGATCGCGCGCCTCTCCAATATCGTCGAACGGGGCATATGGGGCGTCCACATCGGCCGCTATGACTTCGCTATCAGCGCGTCATGGGTACGGGCGGTCCCCGATCATTATATGATCAAATATTCCCGTTTGTACAAATTCGGCCGGTATCTCGTCGTCATCAGCGCTCTCGACCGTCACGGATAGGCCAGAGCCGTGCACCGCCAGACCGCCATCAATAAGGGTGTTGAAGCCATGCAGCGACATCGACCGGGACATGGACGCCGCTCCGGCGCGCGCGCTCTGAACGCAACATCGCTGTTGGCAGCGACAGCAGCCCTGCTGATGACCCACAGCGCGCACGCCGCGCCGACAATGACGGCGACGACAATGGCGTCCCTGCCCGATGCCACGCCGGGGGAAACGGTGATCGGCGCCGGCGACCTCATCGACATCCAGGTCTATGACGTTCCGCAACTGAGCTTGCAGGGCATTCGCGTCGATCCGGCGGGGCATTTTTCCTATCCGCTGCTCGGCACGATCGACGCGCAGGGCAAGTCACCCTACGCGCTGTCTGCGGAAGTTGCGGACGGCCTGCGCCGCTACCTCGTCAATCCCCGGGTCACGATCTTCGTCAAGGATTCGGCGCTCAATACGGTGACCGTGCTGGGATCGGTGACCGAACCGGGCAAGTTCAAACTGGTCGGCCCGACCAGTTTGATGGACGCCGTCGCCCTCGCGAAGGGCTTTACCCGGATCGCGGACCAAAAGCAGGTCACGATCCTGCGGACCATCGGTGGGCAGCAATCGGCCGCGCTGTTCGACATGCGCAAGATCAGGCGCGGGGAAATGGCCGACCCGCCGCTGCTGGGCGGCGACAAGGTGGTGGTTGGGATCAATCATCTTGAGGCGGCATGGCGCGACGCGCTGCTGGCGGCGCCGCTGCTCGGCATCTTCGCGCAGCTGAACAACTGACCGGATCGATATTTTGGCAAGCTCCGACCGGGGCGACAAGGAACAGGCTTATGGCAACCATCGCGCCAACCCCACTGGCCCCGCGCCCCCGCCGCGACGACGGCGGCAGCGAAGGCATCGACATAGACTTCGCCGCGATCGGCAACCTGCTCCGGCGCAACCTCTATCTCATCGCCGGCGTGGTCGGGATCGCCGTGCTGATCGGCCTTGTCATCCTTTTGCGCGCCGAACGGCTCTACCGCGCGACGGCGACCGTGCAGATAGAGGAGCAGTCCGCCAAGGTCCTCAACAGCGACGACGCCAAGCAGGCGAGCGGATCGCAGGAGGCGGAGCGCTTTCTCCAGACCCAGCTGAGCCTGCTCAACAGTCGCGCGATGGCCGAGCTGGTCGTCAAGAAGCTCAACCTCGCCTCGCGTATCCAGTCCGGGCCAGACGGTCGCATCCTCCCCCCGCAGCAGCGCGAAGAAGCCGCGATCACCCGGCTGCAATCCTCGATGAGCCTCACCCTGCCGCGCGATTCGCGCGTGGCGCAGATCACCATCACCGATCGCGATCCGCGCTTCGTGGCCGACGCGGCCAATGCCTATGCCGAAGAATTCATCCAGTATAATCTCGGCCGGCGCTTCGGCGAAACCAGCTACGCGCGCACTTTCCTTGAAAATGAACTCGGCAAGGCCAAGAAACGTCTTGAGGCGTCCGAAGTGGCGGTCGTCGATTATGCCCGCCGAAACCGCCTGATCGACGCCAGCGGCGGCAAGGGCGCGGAAGATGGCGTGCGCATGCTGACCTCCTCCAACCTCATGGACATCAATGCCGCGTTGGGACGCGCGAGGGTCGACCGGATCGAGGCGGAGCGGCGCTGGCGTCAGGCGCAATCCACCCCGGCGCTCGACATGCCCGAAGTCATGACCAATCCGGCGGTGCAGCAGCTTGTGGAAAAGCGCGCGCTGAGCGCGGCGGACTATAGCCGCGACAGGGAAAAGTTTCGGGCCGACTATCCCGGCATGCGTGACCGGGCGACCGAACTGACCTCTCTGAACAACGAGGTGCAGAAAATCGCCCAGACCATCCGGAGCGGATTACGCAACAATTATGAGATCGCGGTCAACCAGGAACGTGCGCTTGCCGCCCAGCTCGAAGCGCTCAAGACCCAGACCGTCGAGGAACAGAACAAGAGCATCGGCTACAATATCCTGCGGCGCGAGGTCGATACCAATCGCCTGATGTATGACGGGCTGCTGCAACGCTTCAAGGAAGTCAGCGCGGCGGCGGGCGTGACCGCCAACAATATCTCGATCGTGGATCGGGCGGAGGTCCCCAACCGCCCCTTCACGCCTCGCGTGACCCTGACGCTGCTGTCCAGCCTGGCGTCGGGTTTGGCGCTGGCGCTGGTGCTGGTCGGCATCCGCTCGCGCCTCGACGACATCATCCGTTCACCAGAGGATGTGGCGAGCGCGCTTGATCTGCCGCTGCTTGCGACCATTCCGTCGCGCCCCTCCCGCCTGTCCATGACGGAAGTGATCGAAGGATCCTCGCTGTCGGAGGCCTTCTGGTCCTTGCGACTCGCGGTCGAACGCACGTCGCCCGGCGGCGTGCCGCGATCGCTGCTGTTCACCAGCAGCCGGTCCTCGGAAGGCAAGTCGACCTGCGCTTATGCCGTGGCGCTGAATTTCGCTCGCAGTGGCCGGCGCGTCCTTTTCATCGACGCCGATCTGCGGCGGCCTACAATTCACCGCTCCCTCTCCCTGCCCAATGACAAGGGGCTGGCGGGCGTTTTGTCCGGGGATACGACCTTGACCGACGCGGTCCGCTATGGCGTGGCGGACCGGCTTGACGTCCTCACCGGCGGACAGCCCACGCGCAACCCCGCCGAATTGCTGGCCCAGCCGGTACTCGCCTCGATCATCGCCGCGGCCGAGCAAAATTATGACCTGGTGATCATCGACAGCGCGCCTGTGCTGCTTCTCGCCGATGCGATCGCCCTCGCCTCAGCGGCCAAGGGAACCGTGTTCGTGGTGGAGGCCAATGGCGCCCGGGCGCGGGAGGCCCGCGCCGCGATCCGGCGGTTGGGTGAGAACGGCGCCACCCTGTGCGGCGCCGTGCTTACCAAATATGACCGCGAACTGCTGCAATATCGCTATTGAGCGGCGACGGTGATGCCTCGGACCCTTCACGATACGGGGACGGAGCGGCAGCGCCCCTTCGGGCGCGCCCGCTCCCCCCGCTCACTGGCAGGCCTGGACCGCCGCCGGGTCGCTTCCCGCTGCCTTCAGGCAGGCCTGTTTGCGGACATCCTCACTCGACGCAAGCGCGGGAGCCGACTCTTCCTCGGCGGGGGCGCTCGCGGTTTCGGCGGTGCTGACGCCCAGCTTGGTGAAGATCGCCTGGCGCAGCGCCACGCTTTCCTTGCGGTAGAAGGCATCGTCGATCCAGCCGTTGGCGCGCGCGTTGCACAGGTGCCAGGACATCTGGCCGACGACCTCGCCCAGATTGTCCCCGGCGGCCTGCAACTTGCCCTTGTCCATCCCGGCGGCCACCTTGCCGTCCTGCTCCTCCAGACCGGCGGAAGGCGAAGGCCCGCAAATACCGGCGATCGACTGACGCTCGGCGTCCGAATGTCCGCACGAGGCCAGAAAGAGAATCGTCATTGCTGTCATGGGATATCGCATCTTCATGGCACGGCTCCTCTATTACATTAGTTAGACATAAATCACATAAGGCGACAAACATAAAGATATATTTATAGTAAAAGACAATTATATTTCATAATATCTAATCTATACTTAAACTGATGCTCACGATCGCTGCCGACCAGGAGGAAAGTTGAAGTTTTTTCGCCATTTGATGCGGCGCTTAGCGAACCGCCGAATGCGTGACAGCATCTGGCGCGGAGTGTTGCGCGCGAGCGTCATTCTGGTGACAGCCTGCGGCGGATCATCCTCCAACAGTGTCGGCGGTGCGAGCGGCGCCGGGCCGGCGGCGGGCCAGGGCGCCGGCCCATCCTCCTCCACCGCGCCGATCATCTTCAACGCGCCGCAATCGGCTCAGGCTGGCGACATCATCTATCTTCAGGGGGAAAATTTCGGATCAGCCCCTGCCGTGATGATGCAGCCATCGGGGTCCGTGGCTGAAAGGCGCCTGCGGATCGTCAACCAGGTCGGCGACTGGCTGGCCGCCGAGATCCCGGCCGACGCAGGCGCTGCCCTGGCCGTCCGCGTCGTCAACGGCACCTTGTCGAGCGCGACGGTCCCGCTCAACGCGCCCGTCATCTATAATCTGGACAGTGTCGCGACCGCTCCGGGCGGGGCATTCCGCATCTTCGGCCGCAATCTCATGCTTGCGGCGCGCACGCCCCGCGTCGACGTCGACGGCGTGGCTGCCACGGTCGATCTGACAGCCAGCGATCCGGAAATGCTTGTCGTCCAGGCGCCGCTGAACCTGGCGCAGAAGCAGGGGGCAGCGGTGCGGGTCGATAATGGCGGGGGACTGGCCCCCATCACCGCCGACCAGATGATGGAGATCGTGGCTGGCGCGGGCCAGACCATTTTCGGCGGGCGAGCAGGATGGCTCGCCGTCTTTGCACCCCTGCTCGGCCGGGTCGCGCCGGTCGATTGCAGCGGCGGGCGGCCCGTGTCCCGGACGATACAGGTTCAGGCGGACGCGCTCGCTCAAAGCGGGGGTGGTGTGATTTCGCTCGGTCCGGGCGTCTGCACGCTGGACGGCAGCGTCTCGCTGCCCAGCCATATTGTCCTTCAGGGCGCGGGACAGGGAGCGACGCAGCTTCTGTACCAGGCCGACTATCCGCTTTCGGTCGAGCAGAAACAGGTGATCGCCATTCGCGACCTGACGCTGACCAACGCGGGCGGCGCGTCCGAAGGGCCGATCCTGCACAAGAGCGCCTTCCTGCTGCTGCAAAATGTCACGATGAACTTCGGCACGCAGCGGCAAGCCTTTTTCGACGGCAACAACAATATCCTCGTGACGGGCTGCACCTTCAACCAGACCGGCAGCATGAACCAGCAGTCTCCCTATCTGTTCAGCGACTCCAACGGTCTGATTTTCGAAAACAACGTCACCCGCCTCGTCATGGGCGCGGCAGCCTTTGAACGGGCGCGCAACAGCTATGTCGGCAAGAATCTGTTTCGCCGCGACGCCAGCCGGCAGGACGAAGCTGGCGCTCTGCACATGATGACGATCGATTTCGCTTCGGGCATCGCGATCATCGGCAATGTCTTCGACACGGTGAATGGCCCCATCACCAACCGGAACCGTAACGATGGCGAGGCGATCCTGACCGAAGGCGGCGGGTCGAGCCGGACCGAAAGCATCGGGACGGTGGAAAGCGCTGGCCCAAGCAGCCTCACGGACAGCCGTTTTGCGGTGACGCCGGGGCCATTCGTGCAGCCGCCCGACAATTACGGGATCGCCATCGTGGCGGGCAAGGGCGCGGGCCAGACCCGCTCGGTCCGCAACGTCAGCGCTGCGGTGTTGACCGTGGACCGCCCCTGGGACAGCATTCCTGACGCCGGCAGCAAATATGCCGCTTTCGTCTGGGGCCTGCAAAAGGCTTTGATCAAGGATAATATATTCAGCCAGATGCCGCGCGGCATATGGCTGTATCAGGCCGCGATCCGCCAGGTTCTGATCAGCGGCAATCATTTTCTGGAAAGCGGCGGCATCTATCTGCGCGCTTATCAGAATCTCGACACGGGCATGTTCGATCCGATCTACAATGTCGACATCCAGAATAATGAGGTCAAGAACCTCACCCTGTCCTGGCCGTCCTATATGACATCTGTCTTCGTGAATGCCGACGCGCGCGCCTTCGGCATCGCGATGCTGGGGATCGTCTTTCGCGACAACAGCCTTCTGGCGCACAGCCCGCCCTTCACGCTCAATTCGGAGGAATATGCCGGGAATGAGGGATATTTCGCCATGATGCGGGTGGAAAATTACACGCGCTACGAACCGATGACAGGTCCGCGCGTGCTCGGCACGATCTTTCAGCGCAACAGCTGCACCGATTGCGAAGTCGGATACCGCGTCGGGACCGGCAGCGGCGGCACCGTCATCAGTGGCGCAAGGACTTTGGGAAGCGGCAAGCTTTTCGACAATTGGAAGACGACCTCCTCCTCGGAGCAAGCCGTGAACACGGTGATTGAATAGATTTACTGCGCTCGCGAAAGCCCCTGGACAATTATGAGACAGTTTTTGGAATAGCATCAGGTAATTTGTGCACTTGCGAAGAAATGGGATTTAAAGCACATTCGGGATCAACGGCATGAATGGAGCATCAGCGATATGATTCGGCCGAAGGATTTGTCATTTGTCCGAACAATTTGCGTCGGCGATCTCATGCTGGATCGCTTCATATATGGCGCCGTTACTCGGATATCCCCGGAAAGTCCTGTCCCTATCCTTTCCATCGATCATATGGAAAGTGTTCCGGGTGGGGCCGCCAACGTCACGCGCAATATCGCCGCGATGAGTGGAGAATGCAGTCTTATCGGCGTCATAGGCAATGACAAGGTCGGATCTGACCTGATCAGTGCCTTGTCGGAAGTCGATCATATCCACTTCGTGCCAATAACCGAATCGACCCGCCCGACCATTGAAAAGACACGCTTCGTGGCGCAGGGCCAGCAGTTGCTGCGCGCGGACCATGAGGACATCTGCAACGTGTCGGAAAGCGTGGAAGATCGCATCTACGCCTGTGCGGTAGAAATGCTGCAATCGCGAAATATCCTGGTCATCTCCGACTATGCCAAGGGTGTGGTCACCGACGGCTTGCTGCGGCGCCTCATCCCGGCGGCGCGCCTCGCCGGCGTTGCCGTCATCGTCGATCCCAAGTCGAGCGACCTTGCCCGCTACGCCGGCGCGACGATCCTGACGCCCAATATCAGCGAGGCGCGGGCGGCGACCGGCATGATGATCACGAACGATGCCGAAGCCGAAGCCGCCGGCCTGAAGATGCTCGACATGGCGCAGTGCGACGCCATCCTCCTCACCCGATCGGAACAGGGCATGTCGCTGTTCCGGAAGGATCAGCCGCCACTCCACATTTCGGCCAGCGCGCGCGAGGTTTTCGACGTCTCGGGCGCGGGCGATACCGTGGTCGCGGCGCTTGCCGTCGCGCTGGGCGGCGGCATGACGATGGAGGAGGCCGCGCGCATGGCCAACGCGGCGGCGGGCCTGGTCGTGGGCAAGCGCGGCACCGCCACCGTCTCGATCTCCGAAGTGCAGGAAGAATTGAACCGCCTTTCCGAAGAACATCTGCAAATTCCCAGCGGCAAGGTGCGCACTCTTCGTTCCGCCCGCGTCCAGCGGGAAGATTGGGCGGCGCGCGGCCTGACGGTCGGCTTCACCAACGGCTGTTTCGACATATTGCATCTTGGCCATGTGAAGCTGCTGGAATTCGCCCGCAGCCAATGCGACCGGCTGGTCGTCGGCCTCAACAGCGATGCGTCGGTGCGGCGGCTCAAGGGCCCCACCCGTCCCCTCAACATGGAAATGGACCGCGCACAGATCCTGGCCGCGCTCGCCTTTGTCGACCAGGTCATCATCTTCGGCCAGGATACGCCGCTCGAAGCGATCAAGGCGCTGCAACCCGACCTGCTGATCAAGGGCGCGGACTACAAGGTGGAGGACATTGTCGGCGCCGACATCGTGCAGGCGCGCGGCGGCCGGGTCGTGACCTTCGACCTGCTCCCCGATCGCAGCACGTCGCGGACGATCGTCCAGGCGGGGCTGCGCAACGGCGACGCCGGCCTTGCGGGAGCGCCCGTGTCTTGAGCGGGCCGGTCCTCATCTATCGGCTCGGCAGCCTCGGCGACACGCTCGTCGCACTGCCCTGCTTCCACCAGATCGCCCGCTCCTTCCCGGACAGCGACCGGATCGTTCTGACCAACAATCCGGTCTCGGGCGCCGCCCCCGCGCTGGAGGCGGTGATCGGCGGCAGCGGCCTCATCCATCGCTGCATTGCCTATGATGTGGGCGAACGCTCGCGCACCCAGCTTGTCCGCCTGCTCCTGAAGATCCGCGCGACCGGCGCGCGCACGATGATCTATCTCGCCGCCGGCCGCGGGCCGGACACGGTCGCGCGGGACCTCAAATTCTTCCGCTATGCCGGCATCCGCAGGGTCATCGGCGCGCCGACCACGCCCGACCTGCATGACAATCGCGCCGAACAGGACGGCGTCGCGATCGAGCCGGAGGCTGATCGCCTGGCCCGCACCATTGCCGATCTCGGCCCGCTTGATCTTGCCGATCGCGACAATTGGGACCTGCGCCTGACCCCGGCCGAGTTGGCGAAGGGGCAGGAGGCGCTGGCCCCGCTGGCGGGCAAACCGTTCCTCGCCATCAGCATCGGGACCAAGCTGCCCGCCAATGACTGGGGCCGCGACAATTGGCTTGCGCTGCTCGCCCGCCTCGCCCGCGACATGCCGGGAATGCCGCTTGTGGGCCTCGGCGGCCCCGGGGATTTCGCGCCGACCGAACGGCTGCTGCGCCGCTGGCCGGGGGAAAGGCTGAACCTGTGCGGCCCGCTCAGCCCGCGCCAATCGGCCGCCGTCCTGGCGCAGGCGTCGCTTTTCATCGGCCATGACAGCGGTCCGATGCACCTCGCCGCCACCGCGGGCGCGCCGACGCTCGGGCTGTTCGGAAACAATAATCCACCGCGCAAATGGCATCCCTACGGCCGCCATTGCGAAGCCATCCAGGACATGGACGGCGTGCGCAACATCGCCGTCGACCATGTCGCCGCTCGCGCGCTCGCGCTGTCACGGTGCGTCCATGCATGAGATGAAGGGCGCAGCCGTGCTGCTTGACCGGGACGGGACGATCAACGTCGACACCGGCTATGTCAGCGATCCCGCCGGCATCAGCCTGGAGCAAGGCGTGGTGGAAGGGTTGCGGCTGCTGTCGGCGGCCGGCCTGCCCCTCATCATCCTCTCCAACCAGTCGGGAGTGGGCCGCGGCTATTTCGAGCTCTGCGATGTGGTCGACGTCAATCACGCCATCGCCGAACAACTGGCCGCGCACGACATCGATGTCGCGGCCTGGTATATCTGCCCCCACGCGCCTACCGACCATTGCGACTGCCGCAAGCCATTGCCGGGCCTCGCCCTGCGTGCGGCACGGGATTTCTCGCTCGACCTGCACCGCTGCTGGATGATCGGCGACAAAAGGTCCGACCTGCAACTGGGCGACTCGGTCGGGGCCTCATCGATCCTGCTTCTGACCGGAGAGGGCGCCCGCCACAGCGACTGGGCCAAGGCAACGGGAAAGCCGATCTGCGCCACGATGGTCGAAGCGGCAAAGCACATCCTGGCCGGGTCCTCGGGTTCGGCCAGCCAATTGCAGGCGGCGCGATGACGGCCACCCGCTCCATCCTCTATATCGGTCCCGACAGCGGAACCTGCCGGGCGCGGCGTCTCGCGCTCGTCCGGCTCGGGCATCATGTCAGGCAGGTCGACCCCTTTGCCGCGCTGCCGCTGGGCGGTCTCGCGCGCAGCTGGTCGTTCAAGACCGGCGGCTTCGGCTTTGGCGCCATGGTCCGAAACCACATCGCGGCTTGCGCGGGTGGCGAAACATTCGACCTCGCCTATGTCGACAGCGGCGAACTGATCGACGGCAAGACGGTGCAGATGCTCCGCCGCTTCGCGCCCGTCGTCGCGAACTACAATCCGGACAATCCCTATGTCCGGCGCGACGGCAGCCGCTGGCGCGCGTTCCTCGGCGCCGTGCCGCATTATGACTGCCTGTTCGTCCCGCGCGAAAGCAATGTCGCGCAGGCAAAGCTTGCAGGCGCTCGCCAGGCGCACCGGGTCTGGTTCGCCGCCGACGATGCGCTGCGCGATCCCGCGCGGCTGCCGTCGGAGGAGGCGAAAAGACCCTATCGCTCGTCCATCTCCTTCGTCGGCACCTGGATGCCGGAGCGCGGCCCCTTTCTGCTGAAGCTGGCGCGGGCGGGCTTGCCGCTCCAGATCTTTGGTCCACGCTGGAACAAGGCTCCGGAATATGCCGCGCTCGAACCCCTCATCACCCTGGGTGAGCTTTCGCCGCAGGCCTATGACGCGGCCGTCGCCGCGGCCGATATTTCCATCGCCCTGCTCTCCCAGGGCAATCGCGATCAGCACACGACCCGTTCAATGGAGATTCCGGTGCTGGGAAGCCTGCTTTGCGGTGAGCGCACGACCGAACATCTCAGGCTCTATGAGGAAGGGCGCGAGGCGCTCTTCTGGTCCGACGCGCAGGAATGTATCGACCATTGCCGCCAGTTGCTGGCGGACCCTGGACGCCGCCGCCGCATCGCTGACGCCGGCCGCGCCCGCGCGCTGCGCAACGATCATTTCAATGAACCGCTGATGCGTTCCATGCTGGACCTTGCCCTCGACGCGCAGGCCGCTCCGTCCACGCGGTCCGTCGCATGAGGCGCCGGATCGCCCAGGCGCTCTCGACGCAGGCGGGCCGGCGCCTGTCCCGCGTCATGTCGGCGCAATTCCTCAATCAGGCGACGACCATTATCCTGCAGATCGGCCTGGTGCCGGTGCTGCTCTACGCCTGGGGCAAGCAGAATTACGGCGTCTGGCTGCTGCTGTCCGCGGTGCCGACCTATCTCACCTTCAGCGACTTCGGCTTCACCCTGATAGCCAAGAACGAGATGCTGATGCAGGTCAACGGCGGACGGCGGGAAGAAGCGCTTCGCACATTCCACAGCGTGTTCGCGCTGCTGAACCTGGTCATGCCCTGCCTCATCGGCCTTTCGGTGCTGCTGATCTGCAGCGTCGACATCTCGCACGCGCTGAACCTTGGCGGCTACGCCAACAGCGACGCTCGCGCGGTGTTGATCCTGCTGCTGCTCAATGTCGTTGCCTATCAATATTTCCTGCTGATCTGCGGTGGCGTGCGCTGCGAGAACCGGCTGGCGATGGAGGCCAGCTGGGGCGCCCTGTCCCGCCTGGCCGAAGGGCTGGCGGTCGCCGGCTCGGCGCTGTTGGGCGGCGACCTCGTCATCGCCGCCGCCGCCGCCCTCGCCACCAAACTGGCCTGCGGCATCGGCCTCTACCTCTGGCTGCGCAAGGCCTCGCCCTGGCTTTCGCTCGGCCATGCCAGCAGCAGCCGCGCCGAAGTCAAGCGCCTGCTGAAACCTGCCCTTGCCTTCATGCTGATGCCGATTTCGCAATCGATGCTGATCCAGGCGCCGCTGATGATCATCGGCCTGTTGATCGGCCCCGCCGCGGTCGTGACATTCGCAACGACACGCACGCTCGCCCGTACGGGCACGGCGATCACCAATCTGCTCAACGGCACGCTGCAGGGCGAATATAGCATCGCCTTCGGACGCGCCAATCGGGAAACGCTGCACAAGGTGCTGCGCTATCATCAGCGGGTCGGGCTGGCGGCGATCGTGGCCTATGGCGTGCCGCTCTATCTGCTGCGCCAGCCGCTTATGAGCCTCTACACCCACGGCCAGGTCGCGGCGCTCGATCCCTTCTTCCTGCTGGTCATCCTCACCGTCGCGGCCGAAATGATGTGGAGTTCGATCGCGACGCCGCTGTCCTCGATCAACCGGCACGTCTCCTTCGCCAATCTGTCCTTGCTCATTGCGCTGGTCGGCATCGGCCTCTGCTATGTCCTGACGCTCCACTTCGGCCTGGACGGCGCGGCTGCCGCCATGCTCGCGGTGCATGGCGCGATCCTCGTCCTCAGCCAGATGCTGCGGCACGCGATCACCTTGCCGCATCAGCCCCTTCCCGCCCGGGAGGCGCACAGCGCATGAGGCCCGTCACGCAGGTCGCCCTCGGGCGCTTCCATCATTTCCATCTTGCGCGCCAGCTGGAGCGGCGCGGCCGGCTGGCTGCGATCTGGAGCGGCTATCCGCGCTTCAAGCTGAAGGATGAAGGCGGCATATCGCCGGACCGGATCCGCAGCTTCCCCTGGTTCTATGTCCCCGCTCAGGCCGCGCCGCGCCTGCCGGTGATCGGCTCGTCGTCTTGGCTGCGGCGCTCCATGCACTGGCAGGCGGTCGAGGCGATCGACCGCCGGGTCGCCGCCAGCCTTGATGCGCCCACCATCCTGGTCGGCCTCTCCAGCGGCGGATTGCATGCCGGCCGCCGCGCGCAGGCACTGGGCGGCGCGCATGTCTGCGATCGCGGGTCGACTCATATCCGCTTCCAGGATGCGATCCTGCAGGAAGAATATGCGCGCTGGGACATCCCCTATCAGCCGATCGACCCCAGGGTCGTCGCGAAGGAGGAAGCGGAATATGCCAATGCGGATCGCATCACGATTCCGTCGCAATTCTGCTTCCAGACCTTCATCGACGCAGGTGTTCCCGCCGATCGGCTCCGCGTCATCCCTTATGGCGGCCGGCTGGACCGCTTCGCCCCAGCGGGCGAGCCAGACCGCAATGCCTTCACCGTGCTGTTCGTCGGCAATGTCACGATCCGCAAGGGCATAGCCTATCTGTTGCAGGCCTTCGCCGCCCTGCCGCATCCCGCCAAGCGGCTCAAGGTCATCGGCGCCGTCGACCCGGAGGTCGCGCCGCTGCTGCGCACTCTACCGCTGGACTGCGTCGAATTCCTGGGCGCCGTTCCCAACACCGCGCTCGCCGGTCATTACAGCAGCGCCGACGTCATGGTGCTGCCCAGCCTGGAAGAAGGGCTCGCCCTCGTCATGGCCGAAGCCATGGCCTGCGGCTGCCCGGTCATCGCCTCGGCCAACAGCGGGGCGCGCAACCTGTTCACCGACGGGGTGGAAGGTCGCATCGTGCCCGCCGGGTCCACGCCGGCGCTGCTCGACGCGATGCAGGACATGGCGCAGGACCGCGTCGCCGCGCTTGAGATGCGGCATCGCGCCCGTCAGCGCATCGAATCCCTGGGCGGCTATGATCGCTATGGGGAACAATGGGCCGACCTGCTCGCCGAACTTGATGGCGCGCCTTCCCTGGCGCATCAGGCGGCGGCATGAACGCCAGCCCGCAACTTTCCGCGCGGGACGCCGTCACCGCCATGCCGACGCTGACGGTGGTCATCCTCACCTTCAACGAGGAACGGCATATCGAGCGCGCGATCGCCAGCGTCCGGTCGATCGCCTCCGACATTCTCGTCGTGGATTCCTTTTCCACCGACCGGACGGTCGAACTTGCCCGGAACGCGGGGGCGCGCGTTCTCCAGAACCGCTTCATCAACCAGGCCAGGCAGTTTCAATGGGCGCTCGACCATGGCGACGTGCACTCGACATGGATATTGCGGCTCGACGCTGACGAGGTGATCGAACCTGACCTCGCCGAAGAACTGCTGCGCGATCTGCCCGGCTTGCCGGCGGATGTGGTCGCCGTGAATTTCAAGCGCAAACATATCTTCATGGGCCGGTGGATCAGGCATGGCGGCCGCTATCCGCTCATCCTGCTGCGTCTGTGGCGCAACGGCCAGGGCCGGGTCGAGGACCGCTGGATGGACGAACATATCGTCACCTGGGGCGGCCGCACCGTGACGGCGAGGGGCGGTTTTGCCGACATATGCCTGCACGATCTCAGCTTCTTCACGGCGAAACATAATGGCTATGCGACGCGCGAGGCGCTCGAAATACTGAATGCCCGCTACGGCCTCTTCGCACAGGACCGGGAACAGCCTCTCGGATCGGTGCAGGCGCGCGCGAAGCGTTTCATCAAGGCCAACATCTATAATCGCATGCCCCTGTCGCTCGGCCCGACGCTCTTCTTCCTCTACCGCTACGTCATCAAGGTCGGCTTCCTCGACGGCCGCGAGGGGCTGATCTATCATTTCCTGCAAGGCTATTGGTATCGGTTCCTGGTCGCGGCCAAGGTTGTCGAGCTGGAGCAGGGACTGGAACACTGCAACACCAATGCCGACCGGCTGGACCGGCTCCGGCATTTGACGGGCCTGAAATTCTAGCGGGACAGTGGCGGCCTGGCGTCGTCACCTTCCGCCCCATTCGACGCGAGGCAATGATGTCCTACAAACCCATTCGCAAAGCCGTTTTCCCCGTCGCGGGTCTCGGGACGCGGTTCCTGCCGGCGACCAAGTCGGTGCCCAAGGAATTGCTGCCGGTCGTCGACCGTCC
>NZ_JBANRK010000026.1:0-29917 GCF_037860795.1 Sphingobium mellinum
GCCTTCCTCTACGCCGCCGCTGCCCTGGTCCTCATCAGGCGCATCGCTCGTTACGCATGAGATTCAAGACGGGCTCTTAGGGATTTGAAGAAGGTCTCGATGGCGGAGTTGTCGTAACAATTGCCCTTGCCACTCATCGATGGACGCAGGCCATAGACCTGCAACTTTTTCTGATAATCATAGGAGCAATATTGGCTGCCGCGATCCGAATGGAAAAGGCAGCCCTCAGGTGGCCTGCGCAGCCGGACTGCCATGTCGAGCGCCCGGATCGCCAGGTCCTTGTTGGCTCCGCCGCCCTTCGGGTCATCCTGTCGCTGACCGCCCAGCCAACGACACGCCGGCGATGCAGGTCGAGGATGACGGCGAGATAGAGCCAGCCTTCGGAGGTCCAGATATAGGTAATGTCGCCGGCGCATTTGCCGTTGGGCGCATCGGCCGCAAAATCACCGTCCAGCCAGTTCGCGGCAACGCCCAGGCGATGGTGGCTGTCCGTCATAACCTTGCGCTTGCGCGTGCGGACCGGCTTGATCCCGTTGATGTTGGCTTCGCCGCTCTTCGGGTCATCAGTCGCCCGACCCGGCGCTCTCCGACATCGAGCCCCACCTCTTTCAGCTCCATCGACATGCGAGGACGGCCATAGCTGCCAAGGCTCAGGCTATATTGTTCCCGGATATGGGCCAGCACCCTCATGTCCGTCCGCTCCCGGCGACTGATCGGCCGCGAACGCCACGAATGATAGCCACGCTCGCTGACCTGCAAGACCCGGTAAAGCAGTTCAACGGGCCAACGGTGCCGCCAGCTATGCACAAAAGCGAACTTCACAACTTTTGGCTCGCTAAGAACTGCGTGGCCTTCCTAAGAAACAGCCATAGCGGGCTCTGGCGGCAGTTCCTGGAGCGAGAAGCCGAAGGCTTTGGCGCGGCGCTGGAGATTGCCGATCACCCGGCTGCGGTACCGTTCTTCATATTGGGTAGCACCGGGATCATGATACGCCATGCCGTAGCGCAGGCAGTTGTAAAAACAGGACAGCGATCTTGCGCGCGGTGGCCGTGACGGCTTTCGCCTTTCCGGCTCGGGCAGATAGCCGCCGGTAAAACGCGCCCAGGGCGGTGTCGCTGCGACCGATCGTGGTTGCAGCCAAGCGCAGAAGTGGCGCCGCACGGCTCGATGAGCGTCGCGTTTTCGACGAGAGCAGTTTGCCTCCCGATATCTTGTTACCCGGCGCCAAGCATAGCTATGACGTAAAGTTTTTGGAACTGGGCCATGCCGCCAAGTCGTTGCCGCACTCACTGATAAGTTTGAGCGCCAGCGACGGACCGATTCCATGGATCTGGGTGAGATCCACGCCCAGCACGCGATAAAGCGCGGACCGGACCTCGAAGTCAGGGGTATTCACCTGTCGTCTTTTGGTTCGGACCTTGGGAAGGTGGCGGACGTCCTGCCCCCTGCCGATCTCCAGTGCCTTGAGCGCGACCTCCAGCTTGCGATCGCACTCAAGAATCTTGATCTGGTAAAAGTCGTACAGCGCCAGCGACTGGCAGAGAGATGTGCTCGTCCCGCCAGTTCCCTGACAGAGCAGCGCAGATTTTCTCGACGGACGCATGACATCGGATGTCGCGCATTTCCGCCAGCGTGATGGGCGTGCGTTCCCCTGCTACAATAGCCCTGATGATCCGCATGCCCGTAACGCTGGTAATATCGGAACCGACGTGATGGAGTTGCACATTCACCTCCATCAACGCCTTCTGCATATGCTGAATGTGCGAGGCGGCATATTCGATCAGTCGCTCACGCCGCCGGAGATAGGCACGCATCGTCGCCACGCCTGCCACGGGGCGGAAGCTCCCCCGCAACAACCCATAGCTGTGAAGGCGCTGCAACCAGGCGGCATCGCTGACATCGGTTTTGCGACCGGGTACATTCTTGGCGTATCGCGTATTCACGAGGATGACGTTGAAGCCGTGCTGCTCCAGCACCTCATAGGCCGGTATCCAGTAAACACCGGTGGATTCCATCGCTACGCTGGTTACGCCGCACGTCTTGAACCAGCGGGCCATCTCATGCAGGTCGCCGGTGAATGCGCCAAATGCCCGCACGGGATTATCGTCCGCCCGCGATTTGATGGCCGCCATATGCATGGTCGAACCGATGTCGATGGCAGCCGCGCCTGGGTTCACCATCGCCAATGCGGCCGTGCTCGGCATGCTCGGCAGCCAGCCGGCCCGCGTGGAAGATCGACACACGCCCGGCGCTGACTGTCACCTGCACGGTTTCGCCCACCAGGCGCCAGGGAACACAGTAAGCGTTCGTATCGATCTCGACGGCACAGTCGCTGTGCACCTTGCCCACCAACTCGCGGAGTTGCCGGAACGGGGGCCGGCGATCCAAGGGCTTGAGCTTGCTGGCCTCGTCACGGACAAAGCGCTGAAGCGGAGGCTTACCTGTCGAGCCATGACAATGCAGATCCGCGATCTCGCGCATCCACCAGGCGAGATGCTGCTCCAACGCTTCCATGCTCGTAAAGCTGTGACCCGCCAGAGCGTTGTTTTTCACATAGCCGACGCCGCGCTCATCCTTGCCCTTCGTGCGCGCTCGATATGGCGCACACGCCCGCGGTCGGAAGCCCCAGTAGCGTGAAGGCATGTAGCCGATCATTGAACACAACTTCCCGCGTCACCGCGTCGTGGCGGGTGATCAGTGCCGCCGTATTATCCAGCAGCACCTTTTCGGTGACGCCGCCAAAATGGCGAAAGGCTGCCTCCATGCCATCGAACCAGGCCGACTGGCGCTCATCGCGGAATGCCATCGTGAAGGGCGGCGGGAGCAGACGCGCTTCTCGCCGAAATCAATCTGCAGATGATGACCCGGCGGCGTCTCGAAGCGCATAGTCGCGCGCGCCTCCGCCGCCAGCTGCTGGCGAAAGCCAAAAACCGCACGCTCGACCGTCCGCAAACTCGCGACGATACCATGTTCGCGCGCCAGATCCTGCCGAACGAGATCGGCGTTGACCCTATGCCGAAAGAACCGCTCACGAAGCCATGCCTCATGACCGGCCAACATTCCGCGGGATGCACGATGTTGATAGGGCTGCCATCGGCCCGATCCCAGGTAGCGCTTCACCGTCGTGCGTGAGCAACCCAACTCTCGCGCCAGACTCTTGCTGCCCCAGCCCAGCTTCCTCAACCTAAGCATCGCATCCCTCCGCAAACCGCCTGCGGAGATCGTCTCATCATCCATATTCATCTGTCCCGTCCTTCTATCGAAGGGGCCAGTTTTCAGTGACGACAAGGGGTCAGTTTTACATGTCGCCTGACATGTGGAGGTGATGTGCCGTGTCCCCCGGGTGAGTGAGCACGGCTATCCCCACGTTCATGATGCAGCACGTCTCCGAACCGAAGCATGTCCGCGGCTTGCCCAAAAGAGGCTCCCTCGACAGGATTTTGGGTGGCGCGAAGACAACTTTCCCGGAATGTGCCTGGTACCGAAAGCCCCACGCTGGCCTGCAACGTGGGACTCCCGGGAGCTTCCGCTCTCGCCCGACATATGCTCCCGCTCTTGCCGCTTATCCACCTATTAAGGGCGCTAGCTCCCCTGGACTAGACCTTGAAGGTTCATTTCCCCTCGATCGGGAAACCCTGCCTTCTCGGTTCTCCGCATTAAGAAAATTCTGCCAGTTTTAGAGTAGCTGGCTGATCGAGATTTGATGAGGCTGAAAGGTCTTGGCCACGCCCACAACATCACCGCGCGCCGGGGGTCTAAGCCTTTTTCATCATTGCCGACGATGTTTGGTATTAAGTAGCATACTAACCTTTAGGGAAGATGTGCGGCAATAATTGAAGTACGGACAGGCTGACCGAGGCAGGTAAACGATGCGCAGAGCCGAGATGATCAAATGCCTCCTGGGATCCCATCAATGGCCTGGGCGATGGACACGCCGTGGGCCGGGGAGAGCCGTTTTGCGGGGCTCCTATTTCGGCAGCTACGAAGCCTGCTCACGCTGCGGAAAGGAACGCCTGTGCGACTGGGACTATGGCACTTCGCCAAAGGGTAGCTAGGCTGGAATGTGTTTCAAGATGTTGGGCGGTAGGATCGTGGATCGCTCATCGCTCCCAGATACTGTTCTTGCACCAGTTTTGACTTAACTGACCACTGTCGCAGAAAGGGCGTTTGTGCGGTCAAAACCCATGTTCCGCTTCAGGACGAAGTGCTTCCTCTGCATTATGGCAACTTTGCCGGTCGCAGCAGAAATTGGCGCTTTGGCTCATGCTCCGATCAGCAAGATGTCCGGCTATAACGACGACACGTACAAGGCTCTCCAGACAGCCAGGAGAGTCGTCAACCTTCGTGGCCCGCAAGCATTTGAGCGTGTGAAATTTATGCCGCCGGACGGGATCGGTGGCGTCGCTCTCGATGCCCGCGGCGCCACCTTCATGGTAGCCAATAGCCGTAATCCGAAGCCCACCGCTGATCAGGACTGCGATCAGGGAAATTTGCCAGTCAACCGATACCCCCTGTTGATAGAACAGCAAGAGCGGACCGCCATCATCGGTGGCCTGTTCCTCGGTCTGGTGCCGCAATCGTCCGAATGGCGAGCAACCTATTGTAACAGCTCGGCGATCACTTTCGTGGAAGCTCCCGGAGGTGTCGTCGATGGCGTAAGGATCACCGGCGCGTGGGATGCAATCCGCGCTAGCCGCGGGTCGCCCGGCCTGCTGGTCGTCAACAGCTGGATAAGTAATGCGCGTGACGACACGCTCGAAAACGACTTTCTTCAGAGTCTGACGATCCGCGATACTCTGGTTGACGGAGCGTTCCAGGGCATCAGCGTCAAGCCGAGAAAAAACAGCGACATGGGGGATGCCAGCAACCAGACGGTCACGCTGTCCGACGTGCTGCTTCGTCTGCAGGAGTATAATTACAAAGAAGGTCGGCGGTTCGGCGCCTTGGCGAAGAGCGACCAGCGCGCACCGCGATTTCGGGTAACAAATTCCATCGTCGCGGTGGATTACGCGGGCGGCGGATCCTATCCGCAATTCTGGGCGACCAGCTGGTCGAAGCTAACGGGGTCATCCAATAATTTGTTTCTGTGGCTCTCGGACGCACCCATCCCCGATTTCGTCCCACTCCCTCCGTCCAGCTTCCGCGTGCTGAAAGGACAAGCGGCGAGAGACGCGTGGAAGCAAGCGAAAAGCAACTGGATCAATTGCCATCCCAAGCTTGCTCGCCTCCCATCTGATCCGCGTTCGAACCCGGATGCATGTGTTCCGAACAGTTGGGGCGGCTTCACAAATTAACCGCCCTGGTCCTGCCCGGGCCTCGCCTCACTGACATCAGACGCGCGGATCAGGAGAAAAACCAGTCACTGCCCAGGCGGACCTCGTACAGATGGCCGTCATTGACCTGGTCGGTATGATAATCGGCCACGTACAGGCTCATCAAATTGCCATCGTTCGGATCGCTGCTGGGGGCATATTCCATACCCTTGATTTTCATGCCGCTATAACCGGATGAAAATACATCGATTGTGGCCTCGATATCGCCCTGCGCGTTCATCACCCAGATCAGCTTGGAGGCGCCCGAGGCAACGAAATAGAGGTCATGCACGGGATCGTAGGCCAGCGCCTCCGCATCGGTCATGACGGATGGGAGCGGAACCGCGTTCACGAACTTACCCTGATCGGTGAGTTCGATCATCTGCTTCAATGTTCCGTCAAGCTCGTGAATATGTCCTGTCAGCGGGTCAATCTTGAGGTCTTCGGTATCGAGATAGCCGAGCTGTCTGGTATCGAAGGAACCAAGCTTGACGGTCGGGTTCGTCGGCGAGACCCAGTACACCGAGTATTTGTCGTCGTCCGAAATGTACAAGTAACCGTTGTTTGGGTTGTAGGCGAGCCCGGTTGGTTCCTTGGTGAAGGAATTGAGGCTGTAATTGGTGTCGTAGGTCCCATCGAGTTTCAGGGAGAACAGGTTCGTCGGGCTGAAGAACGGACTCTCGTCATGCTCGGAGTCGGCAACGAACATTCTGCCAAGGCTGGGGATGTAGGCCAGGCCCGATGGATCGCTGATACCATACTGGCCATTGCTTCCGTCCTGATAGATGGACCCATCGTAAAGATTATAGCCGTGGATGACCGACGGCGTGAGCGTCGGCATGGCGGGCACGACAACGTCGTCGTCGATGATATTGCCGGTGGCGACCGGGGTAGCAATCTTGGCGTTAGTGACCGAATTGATCTGGACGTTGAAGTCTTCGAGGCGCTCGCCGACAGTATCGTTGACCAGAGAGACGTCGAACGACTTGGTGGTTTGCCCGGCCAGGAACGTCAAC
The DNA here is from genome assembly GCF_037860795.1 of Sphingobium mellinum. NCBI lineage: Bacteria > Pseudomonadati > Pseudomonadota > Alphaproteobacteria > Sphingomonadales > Sphingobiaceae > Sphingobium > Sphingobium mellinum. The sequence goes on from NZ_JBANRK010000026.1 coordinate 6,329, forward strand.
GACTGGACCTTCGCGACATAGTCGCTGCCGGCGATCGCCGTGTGATCGACCGTGCTGACGTTCACCGTGACGTCCTGGGTCGATGCCTGACTGAGCGACAGGTTGAAGGTGATCTTGCCGCTATCCTCGGCAGCCGGCGCAACCGCGCTGATCGACACCGTCGGCAAGGTTGGGGGGGGCGAGCTTTGTTGAGTGTAAGTGATCGTCAGCACCGGATGCACCGCGCCTTGCGCCGACGAGAAGTCCCAAATATCGGTAGTCGTAGGGTTAAACAGCCAGCCAAGGTTCGCCGCATTCTGCCCGGCGGACGTGCTCGCTGCGGCATTCCAGGCGATCAGGCTATCCGTCACGTCTATGACGTGCGTTCCCAAAGCGACGCCGCCGATGGCAAGGCCCGTCGCGGTCGCCTCGACGCCGTCGGTCTGCACGCCGTTGCCAAGGCTACTCCAGGTTGATGTGTCGCTCCAGTTGACCAGCATTCGATTGAGGGTGCCGCCATTGGTGGAGGCGCCCGTAGCCTCCAGTTGGAGAGTGGCCGACACGATATGGGCTCCCACGGGAATCTGCCCCGGACCCGTGCCGAACAAGCCGCCGAACTTCAGGAGAACCTGCTCGTTCTTACCAGACTCCAGACCGGAGCGGAGCACGAACGAATTGGGATAGGATGTCGACGACACATCCTGTTTCAGCATTGTATCGATGTTGCCGGAATATCCATTGGCGCCCTGGCTAAAGGTCACACTGACGGCGCTGGGACCATTCGACTGCGAAGGTGCAACCGTAACATTCACATTCCCCTGATCGGTCCCGCCCGCACCGTCCGAAACGGTGTAGGTGAACGCATCGCTGCCGCTATAGTCGGCGGCGGGCGTATACAGGACTTTCCCGCTCTGGATCTGGACGGTTCCGTGAGCGGCGGTACCCAGGGCGCTGATAGACAAGGGATCACCGTCGATGTCCGTATCATTCGCAAGGACGTCGATCAGGACCGGCGTGTTTGCATATGTGGCCGCAGTGTCGGGGTTGGCGACCGGCGGTCCGTCATTGACCGAAGCGATGGCGATGCTGACCGTCGCCTGATTGGAGGTCAGGCTTCCATCGCTGGCCGTGAATTTGAAGGACGCCGTGCCGTTGAAGTTGGCTGCGGGATTGAAGCTGTAATTGCCGGTCGTCGCATCGACTGTCACCGATCCGCCGACCGCGGAGTTCGCGACAAGCTTGTAAGTCAGCGTAGTGCTGTCGACGTCGGTGGCCGTCACCTTTCCCGTGATCGGGCCGATATCTTCGGTACCAGACGCGCTTGACGACAGAGCCACCGGGGCGTCATTGACGTCGGTGACGGTTATGTACGCCGTTGCGGTGCCGGTGGAGAAGGCGGTCTGACCGCCATCAATCGTCGCATCGACCTTGGCGCCCGTCGATCCGCTGGTCTGGTCCCAGGCATGATAGGTGAAGTTCGCCGTCGTGCCATTCGCGCCGTTCGGGACAAAGCGAACATAGTCCGACGACCGGAGCAGCAGTGCGGAGCCCTCGCTGACTGAGGCTATGGACGACCAGGTGGTTCGGCCATCGATCGAATATTGCCACTGGCCATTGCCGGAAGCGAGGTCCGTAATCGCGATCCCGCGCAAGGCGCTGGAATCAATATCGGTAGAATTCAAAAATGACGATACCGAACGGCCAGTGTTGGTGGTCTGATCTTCGGTGATCGTGCTGAAGGTTACCGGGTCGGAAGCCAGCACAGGCGCGTCGTTGACGCCCGTCACCGTGAATTTCAGCGTGGTGGTGCCGGAACTGCCACTCCCAGTGGCAGCATAGGTGAAAGTATCGCTGGCGGTCGACCCTGCTCTCAACCGTTCGGCCGCGTCGGTGAGTGCGGTGTAGGAATAGGTCCCGTCAGACATGATGGTGAGCGACCCATAGATTCCATCAATTGTCACCCCGGCGGTCGGAACCAGCAGGAAACCGCCGCTGCCGAATTTGATCTGCGTGACCTGATTGGCAAGGCTGTCGTTCAGAAGGACATTGCCGCTGGTGCTGCCATCCTCGAGGACGGTATTGAAATCGGAACGTAGTTTGAAAGTGGCCATGATATCGTTCCGCTCCTTTCCGTGATCGCGCGGCGAGGCAAATGTCCGGGGTTGTAAACGGGTAGACGGCCAGAATTCGACCTGCGGCGGGCCAAGTCAAATTACCTAGGGATATAGACCCTTTTAGACCCTCGACTGGCGCTATGGGGGGCTGGCGCAGCGCCAATCATCGCGTAAGATATAAACAGTCACAGCGCCCGATTTTCGGCGGCCGGTTTCGGAGGTGATGCGGTGGGGCAGAAAATTCTTTCCTCAAGCGATCATACGCGACTCGAAGCGTTGATCGCTCACAACAGGATCGCTCCTTTCCCCCCGACAATCAGCACCCACGATACCGATCTACGTCCCAGTTCTATCGAGCTGATGTTGTTCGCGGAATTAGATCGGCAGGGCATCCGCTACTGCCATTGGAAGAGCAATATACGACTGGACAAGACGCTTTGCGGGCGTGAGGATATCGACCTGCTGGTCCATCCCAGCGATGCGGACGCCTTTCAGCATGTCATCAACCAGTGCGGGTTCAAGCTTGCAATTTCTCGTCCCGGGGCTGGTCATGCCGGCGTTTTCCATGCCTTGGCTTGGGATCCGCACATCGGTCGCCTGTTGGATCTCCATACCTATCATCAGTTGGTGAGCGGTGACAGCTTCGTGAAATCATTCAGGTTTCCGGTCGAAGAGGATCTTCTCGCCCGCACCTCATTGTTGATGGATGTGCGTGTTCCCCACCCGACATCGGAATTGGTGCTGTTTCTGCTCAGAATATTGCTGAAGCACATCAGCATCGTCGAGACCGTCAAGGTGAATGGTCACTTCGACGAATGCAGAGATGAGTTGGCATGGCTCCTGGAGAGGAGCGACATCCATGAAGCAGCGGCTCTTTGCGAGGATTGGTTCCCATCGGTTCGGATTCCGGTGCAGCGAATGATCGATTGCATCGCGAGCGGCACCGTTGCCCAGCGCGTGGCAATGGGCATGAAGGTCGCCTGGGAACTAAGGCATCAGAGGCGGCTGGGTCATGTCGCGACTGGGTTCTCCCGCATCGTGAGAGTTGGCAAACATTACGCGATGCGCATTCGCTCCCGGCGCAATCTCTCGTTGCTCAGCGGAGGTGCGTGGATCGCGCTGGTGGGACCTAAAGGGACGGGGAAATCCACCCTGGCAAAACAGGTGGCGCAGAAGTTGGGGAAAAACCTCGACGTGACAACGATACATCTCGGCAAGCCTCCGGTAACCTGGTTGTCCTTCCTGCCCAGATTGTTCGTGCCGGCTGTTCGAAAGGCGCTCCCGGATGAACGGCTCAGCGAGTATCAAAAGCCGGAGCGTCGCGCTGAACGACGATATTCCACCATCTTTGTCATCGGCAAGTTGCTCGTCGCCCATGATCGCCGACGGCTTCTGACGCGTAGCATGCGGATGATTTCTTCAGGAACGATTGTAATTTCGGATCGGTGCCCGGCAACAAACGCCACAGGTTTGGATGGCAGCGCGTTTGACGACCTTTCGATCACCCAGGCAAGTTCTTCTTTTCAACGTTGGCTGATGGAGTGGGAGCGCTCCATCTATCGCAACCTGCCCAAACCCCGGCTCGTTCTGAAATTGAGTGTGCCGATCGCGACGGCGATCGAACGGGATCTCGCTCGATGCAAGCCCGGGGGCCCGGATCCTGCCGCCATCCGGCGCCGATGGACGCTCGAAAGTGAAGCGGAGTTCGCAAAGTCCGCCGTCTGTGTCATCGACACCGGCGGTGATCTCGAAGAAACCGTCCAGACAGCCACGACGCGCGTTTGGCAATCGCTATAATATTGGTCGAGCCAAGGCGGACAGCCGCGCATTATTCTCCCATCAATGCTCCTTGAAGGAGTGTTCCATGGCGCCCATCAGCGGCTCGAAGGCATATTGCAGTGCGGTGCGCTTGCGGAGCGGGATCTCGATACTGACGGGTATGCCGGCCTTGAGAGCGCCCGGCCCGCGTAGTTCCTCGATCTTGTGGAGTTCCGAGAGCGGCACCCGCACCGAAGCTGTGTAATAGGATTCCCCCGTCCGCTGCTCTGTGAACGCATCGGCGGACACGCGCGTGACGCTGCCTTCCAACGCGGGAAGCGACCGGTCATGCAGCGTGTAGAAACGGACATAGGCTAACTGTCCGGGCTCCAGATCGTCGGCGTCATTAGGCGACACCCGCGCTTCGACGGTCAACGGCATGCGATCCGGAACGATGTCCAGCAGCTTCTCTGCGGGCCCGATCACCCCGCCGGGGGTGAATATCGTCAGCCCCACCACCGTTCCCGTAGCCGGCGCCCGGATGTCGGCGCGGTCGACCTCATCTCGTGCCGCCGCCCATTTCGGCAGAACGTCGGCCAGGCTGGCATTGACGTCGCGGATTTCCGAGGCAACCCGTTCCTGATAGCTGCTCCTGGCTTGCAGTATCTCCAGCTGGTTCTGTCCGACCTGGCTCGCGCTCGCGGCCGCCGTCGCCCGATCCTGGGCGAGCTGGCCCTGGAGATCGGCCCTGGCCCGTTCGAGCGCCCGAATGCGGGTCTTCGGCACGAAGCCCTTTGCGGCGAGGCCGCGAAGCCCTGAAAGCTCTTCGTTCAGGAGGCCGATCTGTTCCTGGGTGGTCCCCGCTCGCTGCTTGTAACCACGGCCCTGGCTGGTCGCCTGGCTGGCTTGTTCGCCCAGCACGCGCTGCTGGGTGGACAGCACCGCCGCGCGGGCGCGGATCTGCGTCGCCTGGATGCTCAAGGCGCGATCTGCGTCGACTCGGTCCTGCCCCTTGAGGCTGGCAAATTCGGGCGGCGGAATGATGGTAGGCGAGCCCGCCTCCTCCGCCTGCAGCCTTGCCCGTTGCGCGAGCAGCGAGATGGCCTGGCCAGCCAGCGCTCGCTCTTGCCCGCGTGCTTCTGCCGCGACAAGACGGATCAATATGTCGCCACGGCGCACCTTGGCGCCTTCGTGGACATGAATGCTCGCGACCACCCCTCCCGTCGGGTGCTGGACCGATTGACGTTGTCCGGAAACGACGAGGTGCCCTGAGGCGACGGCTGCGGCGTCGAGCGGCGCCACGGCGGCCCAGCCGAGAAACAGCACGAAGAACAGGATGATGAGGCCGAGCCCTATACGGATGTCGTAGTTCGGGTCCGAGCCTGACCTCGAGCCTGGTTCAGGCAATGCCAGTGCCCAACTTGCGAGCCCTGCCGGCGATAACATGTTTCGGGTTCGAATGTTCACGGGATCACCCATTGGCCGCCGTCCGGGGGCGAGCCGGCGGCGAAATCTTGTGCAGCACTTCGTCGCGCGGACCGATCCATGCAAGCTGGCCGTCGCGGATGACGATCAGCCGGTCGACGACGGGCAATACGCTCAAGCGATGCGCGACCACCAGGATTGTCTTGCCCGCAGCCTTGAGCTGTTCCAGCGTGCGGATGAGCTGCGTGTCGCCCTCCGCATCCAGGCTGGCGTTCGGCTCGTCCAGGATGATGTAGCGCGGTGAACGGAAGAGGGCTCGGGCAAAGGCAATGCGCTGCGCCTGGCCGGCCGACAGGCCACGGCCGCCAAGCTGGAGGGGATGGTCGTATCCGCCGGGCAGCGACAGGATCATCTCGTGCGTACCGGCCAGCTTCGCCGCAGCGATCACGTCATCATCGATGCTTTCGTCACCTTCACCATGCCAGGACCGGAAGCGGGAGATATTGTCCTTGATCGTGCCGGCCAGCAGCAGCGTTTCTTGAGGCATGAAGCCGATGTGCGCCGCCAGCTGCTCCGGATCCCAGTTCCGCAGCTCGGCGCCGTCGAACCGAATGTCTCCGACGGTCGGGCGTATTGCCCCGGCAAGCGCGCGGGCGAGGGTCGACTTGCCCGCGCCGCTGGGCCCGACAATGGCGACCACTTCACCCGGTTCGATGCGGAAACTGACATTGGCAAGGATGACTTTGTTATCGGGCGCAGCAACGCCCAGATGTTGCGCCTCGATCCGGCCCTGCGGATCGGGTAGCTTGGTGAGTGCAATGTCTGGGGGAACGCCGCCGAGAAGCTCGTCGAGAAGGGTGATCGCTCCGCGCGCTTGGACGATCGAGCGCCACCCGTTCACCAGTTGGTCGATGGGCGCCAGGGCGCGGCCGACGATGAACATGGACGCGAAGATCGAGCCCGGACTGATGGATGCGGTGATAGCCAGCAGCGCGGCCACGCCCAGGGCGATAGACTGCAGCAGCAGCCGGACGAACTTGGATTCGGCGCCAAGTCGGGCCGAAGCGATGCCCGCCTCGGTTTGTAGCGACAGCGCATGTTCCCTGTCGACGCTCTGGGCATGGACCAGGGCTTCGCGCAGTCCAAGCGCGCGGACGATGTCGGATGATGCCACGGCCGTATCATAATTGGCATAGGCCCGGGCGGACGCGATGTTCGCCTGCTGAAGTGACTCTCGCGTCGCATTTTCGTTGCGCCAGGCCAAGAAGGTGATCAGCGCCGCGCCAATGACGGTCAGCACGCCGACCCAGAAATGGATCAGGAACGCAAGCAGGACATAGATCGGGATCCAGGGCGCATCCAGCGCGCCGAGCATGGCGGGACCGGTGATGATGTTGCGCAACTGGTCGAACTCGCGCAGGGCCTGGCGTGCAAGCCGCGGACGCGTGTCGCCCTGCAGGAAAGTGGCCCGCATGATCCGGTTGGCCATATGCTCGTTGAGGCATGCGCCCGCCCGGACGAGCAGCCGCGACCGAAGGGCGTCAAGCGCCGAGAGGGTCACAAGGGCAAAAACCAGTACCAGGGTCAGGAACAGCAAGGTGACCTGTCCCTTGGTGGGAACGACCCGATCATACACCTGCAGCATGTACAGCATGGGCGCGATGAACAGCAGGTTGGTGCCGGCGCTGAACAAAGTCGCATAGGTGAAATGACGGCGGCATGAAGCCAGCGTCGCTTGGACGGTGAGGCTGTTCCGGAAGGCCTGAGGCAGGATCAGCAAAATATGTCCCTCATCTTGGCCGGAGACTTTGGAGCGCAGTCGCTCCCAGGTTCACGCGCCTTGAAAAAACAGGGCACGCCTGGAAAACCAGGGGCGCCCTGCACTTTACGTCTCATCGACGTCAACCACATCGGTGGGCCAAATCCAGCGTGGAAAAGGCCCCGTCATTTCAGACAACGAAGATGTCGTATTTGGTCAGGTCCAGGTGAGCCGACAAATGCGCAACCGCAATGGCAGCGCCCGCGCCATTGCCGTCAGCATCGTAAGACAGGACCCCGGTATGGCTGTCGTACAAGACATGATCATTTGAGTCATTGGCAACCACACCGTCACCATGCTCGAAGTAGGTCCCGGCCAGACGTTGAGGGCTGCTCATCGATCCGGAGCCGAGCTTCGTGAAGATCGCATTGTCGAGATAGAGGGCGTCTTCGGCCGTGTTGAAGTCGGTGATCGTGGCAACGCCATGACCGAGCGCGGTGTCGAAGACGAACTTGTCATGACCGGAGCCGCCGGTCAGCATGTCGGCGCCGCCCTTGCCGAAGATCTTGTCGGTTCCGGCAAGCCCGTTGATATAGTCAGTTCCCGAAGTGCCCACCAGCGTGTTGGCGCTGCTGGTGCCGGTGATCGTGTGAGGATCGGTGGTCGTCGTCGTGGTCGTGGTTGTCGTCGGAGTGGAGCTCGAGGTCGTCGGGGCCGTGATCGACGAGGTGGTGCCTCCCCCCGGAAGCGGTGGCAGTGGCGTCACGTCCGCGTAAGGCGTGCCGTCATGGTTATCGAGCCACGCCGCCTTGCTCGCCGCCCAATAATCGCGCGCTTCCTGGCCCTGCAATATGGTGAAGCCGGCCGGCGGCTTGGGATAGGTGGACGGTAGCGGCGTGTCCGACAGGTTCAGGAAGACATTGCCATGCGATTCCACGACATTGTCCCATGCGAGCTTGAGCCGGGCCTGACTCGCGTGGTTAGGATCCTCGATGGCGATCACGCTGTTGACGATCCGGATGTCGGGGGTCGTTTGCGGCGCGCCGGTATCCGTCTTGAACGGGGAAACGTGCGTCATCTCGCCCTTGAAAAGATAGGACTCCATGCGCATGAACACGCCTTCGAGCTTAACCGTGTTCATCGAACCATCATAATGGTTGGCGTCGCCCAGGCTGATGCCCGAGAAGACTCCGTCGAACAGACTGTCGCGAATGGTGCCGCCCATCACATAATCATTCTCGACAGCATCGTCCCGCGCATTGGTGACGTGCGTATCGTCGATCAGGAAATTGCTGGAACCGTTGGCAATACGGATCGCGTCCCACGTCTTGTCGAGGCGCCAGTCGTCGATGACTACATTGGGTGCATTTTCGACGCGGATTCCGGCGGAATTATTGTAGGTATATTGCCAGTCGGAGTCCTGGGGCACCTGCCCCCAGATATGACCGCCCTTGATCAGCAAGCCTGAACCGGCGCCGTTGACCTTGAAGGGGTACGTATTCAGCGCACCCGTGCCCGATGTCGTCGAGTGGGTGGCGTCAGGATAATCGATAGTGCTATTGTCTTCGATCCACGAAGCCTTGGTTGCATCGATAACCGATCCCGCAGCCAGGTTCGAAACACTGTAAGGAGTATAGCCGTAATCCTGCGTAAGAGTGATATACGTCATGCTTAAAATTTCCTTTGCGACCAAACACTTTCTGCGATCAGCTCTTTTTTATAACTAGGCTCGCGAAGTGTTTTTTTATCTCTACAAACAGACTTTTCCGTGAATAAACCAAATAATAGTAAATATTTTTTGTAATATCAGTGACTTGCGACCAAGTTGATGCGCGAAACATCGCCTCAATCACAGGTGAACTGACACCAGGTGGGGTAATTGCGTGACACAAGACAAGCGGTCCCCGAGCCGCTGTCCGCGCGCCGTTCACACTTGGATCACCGCCCGTGCAAAGCCGCCGGAGGGATCGTGGAAGACGAGAGTGTCCTATTTGCTACATGACAGCGTGACAAGGTAAGCGAGCGCATGTGCAGCACAGTTCGTCGGAAAATTTCGCGCCTTTACGTCGATTCTATCGGCTTTTTCTTTGACCGAATCAGATCTTTTCTTCGAAAGTGGCGCGCTTATTCATTGAAACCAAAAGAATTTTCGTTGCATCGCGCATCGATGGATCGCCACCGCGAGCAAGCCCGGCCAGCCCTGGCGATTGCCTCGGCCGCCGGGCAGGCCCGGAACTTTATTCAGACAGAGCGCCGTCGCCCGTTTCGGCATGCGCCAGTGATGGGCCGGCGAACCGGGCTATGAATAATGGCTTGAGGCGCGGCAGAACCAATGTGAAGACCGCACCCGCATAAGCGGCGAGGGCCAAGATCAGGAGGATCAGCGCGTGCACGGGTGCGCCCAGCAAGGCAATGGCAGCCATCAGACCACAACCTAGGAGTGGACGCTGCAGAGCCCGGAACAGATCGGACATGGGAAGATGGATCATCCGCCAGAGAACGCATGCGTAGGCGAGGCGCGACACGCAATAGTGAAATAGGACAGCCAAGGCGGCACCAGGCAGGCCTGCCCAGCTGATACCCATCCAGAGCGCCGGGAAGGCGACCAGTATCAGGACGGCAAGGTTGATCCTGAAATCAACCTCGGGCCGACCGATGCCCCTCAATACCTCCCCCGGCGTGCCCGCAGAGGCGACCACCATGCTCGCCGCCGCAAGGATCTGGATCGGAACGATGGCGGCGTCCCATTTGGGCGTGAACAGGGCCGGGACGATATAGTGCGCGAACAGGATCAGGACCGTCGCTGTTGGAAATATCGTCATCGACATATAGCGAACCGTTCCGAGGTAAACCGTCCGGATATCCTCGTCGCGCCCCGCCGCCCTGCTGTAGAAGGGGAATACGGCTTTGCTGACAAGCCAGTAAACCTTGCCCCTGAGCGTCTCTGTCAGCAGGAATGCGATCGAATAGACGCCGAGCGCATAGGCGCCGATCAGCTTGCCGATAAGCAGATAATCGAGATTCTGCTGAAAGGAGATCAGCACGCGGGAGCCGACGATGAACCTGCTGTATGAACTAAGGTCGCGGAGAATGGACATGTTCATCCGCATGTGAGGACGCCAGCCTGAAAATGAAAAGGTGATCATACAAGTGCCGATGGCGGCTACGACCGTCTGCGCGACCAGGCTCCACACATTCGCGCCGGCAACAGCAAGCAGCACGGCGGCGACACATCCGGCCAGCGTTCCATAAAGATCAGCCATCGCGATCTGCTTGAATCGCATGCTCCGCGCCAACCGCGCTTCTGGCACAGCCTGCAGATTCTGGAACACGATCGCCACGCACATTGCGACCACGATGGGGGCGAGTCGCGGTTCCGCGTAGAACCAGACCACGAAGGGAACGCCGATCATCCACACAAGTCCGATCAAGGCGAACGATGCCAGGAACATAAGCCAGAACACGCTGTCGTACAGTAGCTTGGTGCGGTGATCCCGCTGCCGCTGGATCAGGCCTTGGCGAACGCCAAGATCGGCCACGATGATGATGATGGACGAAAAGACCACCGTCATGTTGTAGAAGCCGAAATGCTCGGGCAGCAGGAACCGGGCGAGAACAATCTTGGCGAGAATGCTCGAACCCTTGCCCACCGTCATCGCGACTGCGTTCCAGGCGACGCCTTTTCGGATCAGACGTTTTTCCGACTGCAATCGCCGTTGAGGAGCAGGTGCGGGAGCGGCGGGCAAGGCGCTCAATATCCCGTGCCGCGAAGGACCACTGGAATGGTCTTCAACAAAATTCGAATATCCTGTCCCACCGATTTGGTGCGCGCATATTCGTAATCGAGCTGCGCCCGGCCTTCGAAGGTTATCTTGTTGCGGCCGCCGACCTGCCATGGGCCGGTAATGCCCGGCTTCAATGAACAGTAAGCGGAAAATGCGTCGGTATAGAAATGCGCTTCGTCGGTGGCGAGCGGTCGCGGCCCGACAACGCTCATTTCGCCGCGTATCACGTTGAACAGCTGAGGTAGCTCATCGATACTGTAGCGGCGGAGAAAGCGTCCGCAATAAGTGATGCGTGGATCGTCGCGCAGCTTCCGGTCCCGCTTCCAAATCTCCTTTATGGCGGGCGAGGACTCCAGCAGTTCCCGAAGCAGCCGATCGGCATCAACCTGCATTGTCCGGAACTTAAAGCAATCAAAGATAACGCCGTCACGCCCGAAACGGCGCTGACTATAGAAGACGGGGCCAGGCCCGCTCATCACCACCATGATGGCGGCGGCGAGCATCACCGGCCACAGGATCAGCAGACACAACATCGCAAGCGTGAGGTCCATGCAGCGTTGTACCACCAACGCGGCGGCGTGTCGCGGCATCTGCTCGATCGTCCACGTCGTTGCGAAATGCGCCTCGTCGCGCGCCGGTCCGACCAGCCGGGTCGGCGGGAAGGGCGCAGGGTTGCCTGCTAAATTTTCAGAGACTTCGGTCCGACGTAGCGGTCTCGGCGCCATTTTATCGATGCGAGTAGCCATGCTTAACTCTCCGACAGTAGGCAAGTTGTTGGTTTGGTCCGACAACGGGCCGCACAAAATCGATCGCCGGTCACGTCCGTGACGCGGCGCGCGAATGCCCCCTCCATGTTCTGGTGCCATCTGAAACATTCGATCCGCCACGCGAGCGCGGCCGATCTCAAACGCAATGGGCAGGTCTCGAACGTTTCAGCCCAAGCATGATAATGGACATCTGTCCGCGACTTTTGAATGCAGTTCTGGAGCTAGTCCTTGAGGTCTAGACCATCGCCATGATTGTGTAAGTATGTCTGCGCGCGCACATTTTTGGCTGTGGCGGATGATATGAGGTTCGTTCGCCTGCGCGTTGGAGCGCCTTGATCGCTCCGCGCGCTGTTTAAGTGAAAGGCGCGCGGCATGAACAAGCGTTTCTTGCTGATTCTCCCGGCGCTGGGCAGCATCGCTGCCTGCGCAAGCAACAATGTAGGGGCGGGCCTGCCTCGCGGAGGAACCGCATATGGTTTGGTCCCTGCGGCGCTTAGCAACGTCGCGCCTGCTGAATATCGCATCGGACCGTTGGACGCCCTCGACATCACCGTGCTGCAGGAACCAGACCTTTCGACCAAGGCGGCGCCGGTCGATGCGTTCGGCAATGTCAACCTGACACTGATCGGCGACGTTAGGGCAAGCGGCAAGACCGCCGGCGAGCTGGCGAAGGAAGTTGCCGACCGCTATGGCAGGAAATATCTCAAAAACCCCCAGGTTTCAGTCGTAGTCTCCAAGCCCGTGGCGCAGAAAGTCGCAGTCCAGGGTGAGGTCGCCCAGCCCGGCGTCTATCCGATCGAGGGGCCAACCACTTTGCTTGGCGCATTGTCGCTGGCGAAAGGGGAAACGGAATATGCGGCTCTCAATGACGTCGTCGTGTTCCGCGAGGTCAATGGCCAACGCACGGGCGCCGTCTTCGATATTCGCCAGATCCGCAATGGCCAGGCGCCAGATCCCCAGGTCCGGTCCAACGACACGGTCATCGTCGGCTATTCGGGCAGCCGGAGAACGTGGCGTGACATCACGACCGCCTTTCCAATCTTGAATATTCTCCGGTTCTTCTAGCCAGAGGGGTTTCCCATGCACGGTAAGACTCTTGCGCTGAGGCCCCAAGGCGACCAGTTGGTCGGGGTAAATGACGACCGGCTGACCCCGGCCTATGCTGATTATGATGATACCCCCAAGCGCGGCATCGATCTTCAGGCCCTTTGGTGGATGGTTGTGCGCAATCGCGGACTGATGCTGGCCATCATGGTCGTCGCGCTGCTGGTCGGGACGGCAAGCATCTGGCTGCCTGACCCCGTCTATACCGCACAGACAACGATCCAGATCGAGCCGCAGCCGGCGCGGGTCTTGGGCACAGAGGATATCAAGCCCGATCTTGGCGCCTCCGAAAATACCAGGACGCTCCAGACGCAGGTCGACCTGATGTCAAGCCGTTCCACCGCGGAGCATGTCGTGCGCCAGCTCAACTTGGCCGACGATCCGCAATTTCTTCGTGAAGCGGGTCTGGAGGACCAGCCGGCTGGGCCCTTCCGTGCCGCACTGGCGGCCTACGTATTACAGGCGGGACTGAATGTCTCCTCGCCTCGCGATACCCGGCTGATAGCGGTTCAGTATGACAGCCACGATCCGGTCCGCGCCGCGCGTATTGCCAACAGTTTCGCCGACACGTACATCAATGACACGCTGCAACGGCGGCTCGATACCTTCACCTATTCCCGTAATTTCCTTCATCAGCAGATCGCCCAGACCAAGGGAAAGTTGGAGAAGTCCGAGAGGAACCTTGTCAATTACGCCGTGTCGGCGGGCCTCGTGGACGCAGCCAATGCCGCGGGAGCTGGCGCGCCCGATGGCGAGCGGCGGTCGATCACCACTGCAAGCCTGGTTGACCTCAATAGTGCTTATTCGCAGGCGCAGGCGAACCGGATGCAGGCGCAGCAGCGCTGGCAGCAGGCGATGGCGACGCCCGTCATGAGCCTTCCGGAAGTGCTCAGCAATTCGGCAATCCAGGACCTTACCCGTCAACGCGCGGTGTTGGAGTCGGCGTTGCAACAGGACCGCCAACGTCGCCAGGACGATCATCCGGCGATTATGCAGGCGAAAGCGCAGATTGCCGAGATGGACCGCCAGATTGGAGCCATCGCGGCCGGCGTCCGCGCGTCCCTTGCCAATCAGTATCGCGTTGCAGCGGGACAAGAAGCGGCCATTGCGGGCCGGGTCGGTGCGCTCAAGGCAGCAACCTTCGCCGAGCAGGGCAAGGACGTGCGCTACAATATTCTGAAGCGCGAGGTAGATACCAACCGCAATCTCTACAACACTCTGCTACAGCGTTATAGCGAGGTGAGCACGCAGGTTGCGAACACGGCCAATCCCGTCTCGATCATCGACCGTGCGCAGGTCCCGGCAGCGCCATCTTATCCCCGGCCCGCGCTGAACATGGCGCTTGCGGGTCTGGCCGGCGCCGCGATGGCGCTCATGGCTGGCTTCCTGCGCACCCGGATGGACGACAAGGTGCACGGACCGACAGACGTGGAGAGCGACTTCCGTACGCCTCTGCTGGGCGTGGTGCCGTTGCTCAAGGGCGATGGGAGAGTCGCGGAAGCGATGGATGACCCGCTCTCTTCGGTGACGGAGGCGCACCACGCGATCTGCCTGGCGCTTGATCCTGTCGTTCAGACTCCCGATCGTAGCGTGTTGTTGTTGACTAGCAGCAGCTCGAACGAGGGCAAATCGACGATTGCCGTCAAGATCGCAACGAGTCTTGCCGGCACTGGCAAGAATGTGCTGCTCATCGACGGCGACATGCGGCGGGGTTCGCTTCATCTGCTGCTCGGGCTTTCAAACGAGCTCGGGCTTGCCGACCTGCTTGGCAAGGGCAGCGATGCAGCGCTCGCGGAGGCCGTGCAACATCTGGAGCGTCGCGGTTTTTCGGTCCTGACGCGCGGCAGTCGGTCATCGGCCAGCCCGGCCGAGCTTCTCGCCAACAGCCGGTTCGCCGCACTTCTGGATGAAGCTGCCAGTCAGTATGACGCAATCATCCTCGATGCGCCGCCGGTGCTGGGACTGGCCGATGCCCCGCGTATCAGCGGGATGGCGGATGCCACGGTCTTCGTGGTTGAGGCCAACCGGACATCCAAGGCGGATGTGAAGATCGCGCTGAAAAGGTTGGGTGACGCCGGCGCGGACCAGATCGGCCTGGTCATCAGCAAATATGACCCGGCCAAGGACGTGGGCGCCTACGGCTACGCCTATCACTATGATTATCCTCTGGAGGAAGACCGGATCGCCGACAAGGAACCGCTCCGTCAGCTGCAGAAGGAGGCGTAAAGGTGATGGCTCCGGCCGTACAGCGCTTGTCGGTGCAGTCGGCAGCGATTGGGGCGCCCCGTCCTGCAGGGTCGTCGGTATGGGCAAGGAACTACCTTGGCATCCTGTGCGCGGTGGCGGCGTTCCTGCCGGTGTGGGCTCCCCGACCGATCATGTTCGGCGAACTGTCCTTTGCTTTCGCGGTGCCGTTTATGCTCGCCTTCTGGGCCCTGACACAGCCCGCATGGCGGGGAAGTTTCCGCTGGGCATTGCGCGGCCGCTACGGTCGCGGTTTGTGGCTGGAAGCATTCAGCGTCGGCGTGATCTTGCTGATGGCGTTTGCCTCCATGCTAGTTTCACCGGAGCCGCTCCGTGCATTCCGCGTCATACTCCCGATGACCTATGCCGTTTGCACCTTGATCCTGCTTTCGCGAATATCATCCCGCTCGCAGCGCCAAACGGTTTTGGCGCTACTCTTCTCCGCAACACTGGTCTTCGCCATTGCCGTCGGCCTTGCGCAAACGGGCGCAGGCCGATTGATGGTCATGCGTGATTATCGTTTCATCGCGTTTTTTGAGAACCCGAACCAATTGGGCGTTGCAGTTTTGGCCGTCTGGCCCCTGGCCATCGCGCTGCTGCTGAATGCCCGAACAACCATTGTTCGCTTGTTCTGTGCGCTGAACGTGCTGATCCTTGCAACCGCGATCGTCATGAGCGGGACCAAGACGGCGCTGGCGCTCAGCTTTGTCGCGGGACCGCTAACCTGGCTCTACCACGGAAGCCGTAGCGGTAGCCTGGACAAGACGCTGTTCAAGCTGTCCATCATTTTCTGCGCGGTCGCGCTGGCCGTGCCCGCTACTTTGTGGGTGTTGAGCTGGGCAACCCCGGATTTCTTCAGGCGGGTGAACAGCATCCTGACCTATGGCCTGTGGGAATTTCCCAGCATGAAGACGCGCGATATCGTGTGGAAGGATTCGATCCAGGTCGGCCTCGACCATCCGCTGCTTGGCGGAGGCGCGGGAACCCAAGTCTATCACTATGCGCACTCGCACAACATGTTCCTCGATTATTTCCGGGGAATGGGGGTCTTCGCACTAGCGGCGGCGGTGGTACTGGTGGGGAGCGCCGTCAGCCGCGCCGCCAACTTTCTGCTTTCGACCTTGCCCAAGGGGGAGATCGACCGGGCGCCGGACACCATCGTGGCGGGCATGTATCTGGGCGCGACTTTTTACCTTATCGGGAACCAGCTCAGCGATTCCTTCTCGCCGACCACATCGTTCCTGTTCTGGGTCATGTATTTCGGCGCCTATCTTACCGCGCCGCCCTTGAGATCGGTCGCGCTCGCAACGGGCCGGCCGGCGGCGGCGCTATGGATGCGCCGCGCAAGCGCGCCAAAGCCGTCGACCTTGACATGGACGCCGCGCTCCAAGCGCGCCAGTCCCAGGCCGGCAGCTGTTGCCTAGCCGCAAAGCCGTGGGTCCAGGCAGGTTTTGAGGGCGCCCAGTCGGCTGGAGGGCCATCCCATCCACGCCGCCCCCACCAGCCGCGACGAAGGCCGCACGGGCCTTTAACCCCCACGATCTAACTGCAATTAGCGCCTGGCTTATGGGCATGGCTCATCGTCAGCCGGACTTCATTGAACTGGGATCACGCGGCCCGCTCCCGCTGGATGTTCAAGGGCTCTATTGGGCGATGACATCACCCCCGATGGTCGCGCTCCAGCTGGCAGAGATAGTCACGGATATGTCGGGCGCGGTCCAGCGGGGTGTCGCCGCCATCGCTCCGAATCCGAAGCAGCCGGCCTGAGAGGCCACGGCGCTTCAGTTCTTCTTCGATCTCATCGGAAATATGCTCGATGACCTCCGCGCCGCGTGCCCAGCGAGTTGGGTCGGCGATGGCGTCTGCATTTTGGAACCGCGACGTGTGCTGCCGCCGCTTTGCGATCCGCTGGCGTGCAACCTCGGTCGGCGCCTCGACATGGATGAAAAGAGTTTCGCCGATCCAACCGTCCACCCGATCGAATATCGTCTTGGCGGGGGCGGCATCGTTCCCGTGGTGGATGCGCGCCGTCCAGATCGCCTGCGCCAATCCCTGATCCGCGACCAGGAGGCGGTCGGGTCTGTGTCGCGAGTGCATCGCCAGCACCGACAGGAAGTTCCATCGCGTTTTCACCGCGTCCTTGCCGCCGCGCCGATCCGGCGTAAGTCCGCGCGACGTGGAATATATGACATGCGGGCTGCAAAGCGATGCTCGAGCCAGGAGGGCGAGGCGACGCAGCGACCGCCGCAGGATGGGCAGTTCATCGCCCATCGTATCGCGGCTGAAGCCTACAGGCGCGCGTTCCTCCCGCAACAAAGAGAGGAGTTTGCGTGCGATCGTCGTTTTGCCGGACCCTGGAAGCCCCAGGAATTCAATTGTCGTAATGGGCCGCCGCGAGGGAATATTTCGCGTCGAGGCGCTGGCATAGACGCGGTCGATCCTTTCTCCCATCAGATCTTCTCGCCATGACGAAACATCGGCGGATCGGGCGCCCTCCCGCAAACGCGCAAGCCTGTCCGGCGAATCCAGCAGAGCGAAGACCTGCGCCGCAGTCATTGCGAGATCATCGGGGTCGGTGATGATCCCGTTGATATGGTCGCCGACGATCTCCTCGATCCCGGGTAGCCGCGCTACCACCAGCGGTTTGCCGCCAGCGATCGCCTGAACGGCCGTGCGCGGCAGCCCCTCCCGCTCGGCCGCGTGTACGCACAGGTCGGCGAGCGCGATCAATTCCCACGGCGCCGAATCATGGCCGAGGAAGCGAACCTTGTCCACGATGCCGAGATTGCCTACCTCCTCCTCGCAGCGGCGACGATCCGGGCCATCGCCGGCAAAAAGCAGGCATAGATCATCCCGCTCGCGTAGACCTTGCGCCATTGCTCGGATTAAAGGCAGCTGCCGTTTCCGTTGCTCGAACGCGGCAATGTTGAGGATGAAGCGCGGCCGATCCTCTCCATGCCAACCGCCGATGCGGATTCGCCAGTCGGAAGGAGGGGCCGCTGAAATGAAGCGCTCGAGCGGCATCCCGCTGTGGATCACGGCAATCGGCAAACCGTCGCCGATATGTGCTTCAAGATAGGCCTGCTGCATGCCGCGGCTGACGGCGATCAACAAGTGGCTCAAACGCGCGCAGAGCCGCTCCGAATCTACGTAGAGCAGGCGCTGCCCGCCGCTGACCGCAAGGAACGGGGCGATATGAATAGTATGCACAATCAGCGGCACCCGAGCGGCGGCGGCAGCGAGCCTGCCGACAATTCCCGCCTTGCTTTCGTGCGTATGAACGACGTCCGGCCGAAGTTGTCGGTATAGCCGGTGCAAGTCACGCAGCGCGATGAGGTCAGCAACAGGACTTATGGGATGGACCAAATGATCCAGGCTGATAAGTCGAACACGGTCCCCGATACGCCCGGCCCAGATCGGGTCGGCACCCTGACCATGGATCAACGTCACCTTGTGGCCGCACGCAGCCTGATGAAGGCAGGTGGCGACCGTATTTTCCTCTGCACCGCCAAGCACGAGGCGAGTGATGACGTGCACGATGTTGAGCGGCCGGTCGCGCGTTTCCTTTGTCGGGGAAAGCGGGGGGGCAAGCTCGATACTGTCCCAATCGGCCGTGTCGTGCGTTCGAAGAAACAGCATGGCGCAGGCCCCCCGTGGATCAGGCTCCCAACGCCGTGCGTCTGGGAACTCGAAGAGCCGCCAACGCCGCGAGCCGGCTGTGGACTCCAAGTCTGCGAAATGCCGCATGAACATGCACCTTGACCGTGCTTGGCGATATCCCGAGCTCGCGCGCAATGACCTTGTTGGTATGACCTGCCAGGAGGAGCCTGATCACCTGCTGCTCTCGCCCCGTCAGCGCGGCGAGGGCCTGAAGATTTATGGATTCTTCTTCCTCGTCGTCCTCATCGCACACTTGCCGCGGGTCGAGTAGGTCGGACGGAACAAAGATGCCATCTTCTCCCACGGCTTGCAGCGCCCGAAGCAGTTCCGCGCCGTTCCCGATCTGCTTGGGGATAAATCCGTGCGCGCCCGCGGCAAGAATGGATAGCACCTCGCGCAGATCCGTCCGTTCAGAAAGGACCGCCATGCGCATGGCAGGCCGCTTCTCGCGAAGTTCGCGGATCGTGGCCACGCCGAAGGCTCCGGGCAAGTCAAAGTCGAGTGCGAGGAAATCGATGGAGAATTCAGTCGACAAGGTTTCCTTGAGGCTACCATAGTCGTGCACCCGGATGACTTTATCGAAGCCAACTTCTCGCTGCAGCATCGCCGCGAGGCCCGCATTGTAAAAAATATGTCTTTCTGCAACTACAGCGATCGAGCGAGTTTCGGTCATGGTGCGCCGGCTGGCAGCCCTCTTTTCTTTACCGACTAGCCTGCAATCACTCATCTAGCCGTCATCTATCTGTCATGAGTATGCAATACATTCAGCAATTTTTCATTGGCGGAATTTGCTTATCACTTTCGTAATAGCAAAAGGATGTGCCAGAGGCCCTGGAGTAGATCGCCGCGACTTAAGTTCCTGTATTTACAGGTGGTGGGATCGTCGGTGATCCGTAACGATATGGTATCGAAATCTAAAGAAAAGAAAACTGTGAAGTAAGCGGCAACAAGGAGATGCGACTCGGATACTCGATCGACTAAAGGACTCGCCCCAAAACCAGACATCACTTCCGTCGGCGGTTAGTTATATGCTGATGATGATAGGCCTCCAGGCCCGATGAGCGGGATAATCGAGATTAAATTGCCGTGGGGGCAGGCTTAGACCGATAAAGCGACACCGGCGCCCCCCGAAGCCTACGAAAATTGCTGGCGCGATAATGATGGAGCAATCTTCATGCAGCTCTGGGGAACGAGGAGGAGGTCTAGACCAAGAAATATCTCTGCGCCGCCGAATAAGCGCGAGAATCCTGCTTCGATATGTTACGTAGTGCGCCTTAGGAGATGGAGGCGATTTGCTATGGACTTCGCCAACCTGGCAACCAGATATCAAGGCAGGGTTGCCACTCAATATGAGGAAGCCCGCGCGGGGAGGAAATGGTCAGCTGAGAACCAGGCCGTCGAACAGTTGCTCAAGCATGTTGCCTTGGGTGCCAAGGTTCTGGACGTGCCGGTCGGAACTGGCAGGCTGCTGCCCTTCCTCCATGCTCGGAATGCGCATGTTCATGGGCTGGACGTTTCTTCCGACATGATCGCGCTCGCCCAGGCGAGCGCGGACGCTATCGGGACGCCGGCGCAGCTTGGCATCGGTGACATTCGACAGATCCCTTTCGAGGATGCTTCGTTCGACCTCGTGACCTGCCTGCGTTTCCTGAACTGGATCGATACAGCCTATCTCCAACAGGTGGTCGGCGAGCTTGCCCGCGTCAGCCGGGGAAAGCTGCTCCTGGGCGTTCGATATCTTCCGAGGTTCGGGGAACTGGCGCAAAATCGACAGGCCGCCGTCCGTCTCGCCATGCGAACGGCCGGTATCGCGCGGTTCCTCGCAAGCCGTTCGGGGCTGATCAATCACCGCAAGAGCGCGATCGAACAGCTTTTCGATTCGCTGCACCTGAAGATCGCCGATGCGCGGGTCGTGGAACGTCGCTGCGACGGCACCGACTATGTCTTCTTCCTGCTTCAAAAGCGATAAAGCCGCGGCTTTTCATAGCTCATGAGCCGTCGATAGCCTGCCCCTCCGCGGGACCGCCGCGGGCTACAGCTTACCCGGTGCCTTGCTCCGCTGCAGCCGCTTGAAGCCGGTAATAGCGCGCGCGAACATGCTCTTCGCTTTTCCCGTCTCCCGCAGAGACTTTGCATTTCCGCCCCTGGTCCGCCAACCGTACCGTGGTGGATCGAGCGCGAGCGTGAGCAAAGTGAATATTGGCCCAAGCGCCGGCCAATCGAGCTGAACCATGCGGCGGCGATGCTGCATACGTGGCCACCATCCCTTGATGAGCCGTGGCGGCACACCAATTCCGAGCAGGGCCTCGATCGTCACGAGCTGCGTCCGAAGTGCCGTTCGGGGCTGGCGCTCAGGAAACCACGACAGCAGCTGATCCCAATCAATCCCCTCTGCAGTCCGAGCAAGTGCAGCGATGTCGAGCACGTGCCTCAAATCGACGAGCCCTCGCCAGTAGTCGCGATCCTTAAGTTGATCGTGAAGGACAAGTATCAGCGTTTGGGCAGTAGGGGAGGGGAGCAATGCTTCGCCAGTCCCGACCTTGACGGGAATGCAGAATGAGGCTAGCCGAGCAAACTCGAAGCGCGGACGCGGCGCTTTCAGTCGGTAATGCAGATCGATTGTTCCGGCGTCCCGAGTGCGCGCGAATATATGCGCCACGGTCGGATCGCTCAACTGAATCTGCCGGACATAACCGATCCTACCCAGGGCGTCCCCGGCGCGAGCGAGCGCTGACGGGGGCACCATGATATCCAGGTCCGAAAGTATGCGGCCGCGCGCATCGAGGCCGGGCATCGCGAGCATGGCCGCGCCCTTGATCAGAATCGGCGTGATCTCTGCGCCGTTGAGGCAGGTAACGGCCTCGGCAAGCTGATCGCGCATGCGCCTGTCGCGCTCTAGAGCACGTTCGTCAACCGCTGCGAGAAAGTCTGCGACATCTTGCGGAAGCGCCATCGATCGGTCGACCTGCTGCCGCCGGGCGAGTGTTCCCGTCGTCAGCGTCCGGTTGGCGATCGCGATGACCCCCGGCCAGTCGAGATTTTTCGGCGGCCTCCCGGCAAGGGACGCCATGAGCTCCACGGTTGGCGCGCGGCTAAGCATCGCTGCAGAGTCCGACAAGCGTGCGCACTGCCTCATCGAGGTTGGAATAGAGGAGCGCATGACATTGTGCACCCGAAACGAGGTCGATAAGCGCGCGAATATCCATGGACGATGCCACCCCCCGCCTTGAATAAGCTTCGCGAATCAGTGCCGCCAGAGCGTCAACCGGGTCCTGCCGAACCAGAATTGCCGGCCCGCTCTCCCGCCTCTGCAGCGATATGATCCAACGCACAGGAAGCGCATCATCGCTGCCACGGCCTGGAGAGAGGAATCGGATACGCTTCCCGTCGATCCGGTGGTGCACGGGTGAAGCTGCCAGATCCGCGCGGAGTTTCCCGATCAGCCGCCATGCTCCGGTCTTGATCGCTGGCGCGAAACGCAGGCCCTGTACGCGCCCGGATGGGTCGACAAGCGTAATGTCGTCGCCGCCATAGCCGAACCCCGCGGACATCAGAGCCACGGTCATCGTGCTCTTGCCCGCGCCAGGCGACCCCGCGACCAGCAATGCGCCGCCGTGGCGTATCAGACATGCAGCGTGCAGCGCGACCGGCGCACTGGGTTCGTTGAGGATGTCCTCTATCAATATTCCCTTAAGAGATGGCGCGGCTTGCAGCGGGGTTACGATCAGCATAGGCCGGTCGCGCCGGCCGACGAAGACTAGGTCGTGCTCGTCGATTATATCGTAGCAGGTCGCGGCTTCGTCACCCTCACGTGTCTCCAGATGCACGAAAGCAGGTGCTACCCTCGCCATGAGCGCATGGGAACTGTAGCAGAGCGTCAGATTTCGGCCCGCTATAATGATCGTCTGGCGCGCAGGCTTCCGTCGGCGTCCGCCAGCGAATGTGGCGCTGGCGATCCCTTCTCGCGACCACGTCAGAAGGGATTGGCGGATATAGGATTCGGCAATTGCGGGGTCGAGGCCCTGATCAGTAAGATCGTCACGCAGCACTGGCCAGCACGTTTGGGCTTCGAGCCGACGCGTCAGCCAGGCAGCAGTTTCGTTCAGTTCGAACAGCCTTTGCCTTTTGCCGGAAAAGACAGCCGCGCGGCCGCAGATCGGGACAAGGGCCGCGTCGTCGGCTAAACAAAGGCACACATCGGCACGGTCCGCCCTGTGCGGCGCTTCATCGGACAGCGACATGACAGGCGACGCCTGCATGCCGGTGTCCTGTCCGAAGATCATCCCCCACGCGCCCCGCCGAAGCTACTTGTGGCCGCCGCGATTGCCCGGATGCCCCGGTCCGGTGCCTGGTCCATCATTGATCGGGGGATTGCCCGGAGGCTGTGGGTCGACGCCATTGCCGACGCCGTTATTGCCTTTGACGTGGCCGTGGCCGCCTGTCGACTTGGCGATTGCGGGCGAACTCAGCGATGTCGACAGGAGAATGGTCATCGCAGGCGGCACCGTAAGCGCGAAACGCCCGCAGGATTTCAGGAAGACGCGACGATCCTCCTCACCGGAGCATAGTTTTTCCAGAGGTTCTGTCATAGCAATCACCCTCCATCAAAGGCTCGTCCGCCGATGCATTTCGGCTTCCTGCCACGTTCATCGATACCCGCCTCATCAAGATGAGATTGTCGGGCAGTGTCTTCATCATGAGGCGATCATTATTCAACGGCAAATAACAACCATGGCATAAGTTCACGATGTTCGATCCGCCCGACTTTCTCTGATTCGAAAGAGGGTGGTGCGAGAATGTTTGACTGTAACACATCATTCTGTTGGTTCGCACGGGCAGAGAGTATCTATATCGATAGGTATAGTTGAGCATATAGTTGTCAGAGCCATGACGATTCAGGAGTTTCGGTTGGTGGGCTTATACCAACCTGCATTGATCACGACCCACGCGCCCATTTGCGGCGTCCTATGGTCATGATGCGCCACGGCTGATCG